>NZ_CALJ01000247.1 GCF_000308315.1 Legionella tunisiensis
GTTCTCAGAGAATGCCAACCAGTGTAAACGACGGAACCTAAGAGAGCTAATTTATCATTAACGTCCTGATAAGCACTTAAGGTAACAATCTCAGGAAGATCGATATCATTACTGGATAAATTGTTACTCCATATCGCGTTATTTGGAGTTGCGGTTGCTACTGAAACCGGATTTATAACGTTGAATCCTGGTGATGCAAAACGGCCTCCCAAACGACTGTAACCATTAAATTTATGCTTCATCTGTGACTGGTAATTCAAACCAATACGCGTGTGGTTATCATTAAACATAGTTAACACGCCAGCATGGAAGCCCACACCAAAAGAATCACCTTTGTTATAACTCATTGAGTCCACAAAACTTGGCGGGAAACCAAATGCTTGCATTAGAACAGGCTCACCCAGGATACGATTAAATTTCACACGAGCATATTGGAAATCGATACCACCACCCACAGCAAGATTCTCAGTCAATTTACCACCAATTTCAGGAGAGACGTTGGTTGTAATTAATTCGCTGATTGTAGCAGCATAACGAATCTGGCTAGTTTTATCCCAGTCAGTAACCAAACCAAATGGTGAAACGATGCTTAAACCAAAGGTTGCATTTTCACCCAAGGGTAAGGCGTAATGAAAAGAGGGAACCACTGCATCTTTAGCACCCTGTAAACCGCTAAAAGTTTGGACAAAAGTATTAGGGAGTCCTGTTGTACTAAAGGTGCTTGTACCAGTTAATTTAGAGGAAGGAAATACCCCTACAGCACCAGCAACAACTTGTTGCTCTCGAATGAGTGCAAGACCTGCCGGATTGTACCAGCCAGTTGATGCATCAGCCGCTTCTGCCGCTACACCCGCAGCATAGTTCCCTATTGCTGAAGCAGCACTTTCTGTGTACAGGGAAAAGCTCCCCGCATTGGCAATACTACTTGCCATCATCGCAACGACAACTGCGCTGACGATTGTTCTCATGGGTTTTTGCATGCTCTTCACTCCACACTCCTTAACGTTAAAATGCATCCCGAGATGTCGCAAAAGACTTGATGATAAATGAATTGAAACCGTTTTCAAACGATTAGAGAAAAAATTTCCCAATAAAATCATTAAATAGCCATCCAAAATCCAAAGTGTAATTATTAAATTCACATTGAAAATTAATTGCCATTCTATTGCCGTCTTTTGCTTGTATCTATTCACCAGTCCATGTTAATGTGTTCTTTTTTGCACGAGCATAATCATGCAACAATTAGTTACGAAATTTGGCGGCACCAGCGTTTCTTCTCTGCAAACCTGGGAAAATATCGCGGCTATCACTAAACAACATATAGCCAATGGCGTACAACCGGTTATTGTATGCTCAGCCCTCACTCAAATTTCAAATAAATTAGAACAGGCCATCAATGCTGCCTTGTTAAATCAACACCAGAATATTGAAGCAGAGATTCGTCATGGTCATATGGAATTAGCTCAAGCCTTGCAAGTTTCTCCTGAGCTGGTTACAACCGAGTTGGAACAATTACATCAATGGTTAACCGGCATTGCCCTTCTTAAAGAAGCACCAGCAAAAACCCGTGCGCAAATTTTAAGTTTGGGTGAATTAATGATGACTCGCTTAGGGCATGCATTTTTGCATCGGAAAGGAATCAATTGTCTATGGTTCGATGTCCGCGAAGCACTAATTTCTACCGCAATACCTGGTGGAGATACTGTCAATTACCTTGCAGCAAGATGTAATAGTGAAGCGAATCCAACGCTCAGTAAAAAACTGCTTGCCAGTGGGGCTGCAGCGGTTATTACACAAGGATTCTTTGCGGCCAACTCACAAGGAGAAACCGTATTACTTGGTCGCGGCGGCTCAGATACTTCAGCAGCCCTACTGGCCGCTATCTTGCAAGCCAATGCGTGTGAAATATGGACTGATGTTCCCGGCATCTATACAGCCAATCCTCACCAACTGCCGCA
>NZ_CALJ01000246.1 GCF_000308315.1 Legionella tunisiensis
AACAACACAATAACTGCCTTATCCAGGTTAGACTTCAATTGATCTAAAGTCGTCCTCAACGCTTGGCTATCCATGCCATCCAATTGCTTTACTAATAAGTTAACGTCATTTACAGCCTGAACTTGAGAAAGCAGATCAGTACCTGACTTTGCCGCCAACTTGGCCTGCAAGCGTGTTAATTCTTTTTCCTGCTTCTTTGCATCATGCAAAAATTGTGACAATTTATCAGAGACATTGGCAGTAGATGTTTTAAGTTTTTGCGCAATGTCGTCCAAAATACCTAATTGTTCATTAATCCAAGCCTGCGCATAGGCACCAGTCACCATCTCTATACGTCTCACCCCGCTTGCCACACCGTATTCAGCCGTGATTTTGAACAAGCCAATATCACCTGTTCTTGCCGCATGCGTGCCACCGCATAATTCTTTGGAGAAATCACCTAAAGAAAGTACCCGTACTGCCTCACTGTATTTTTCACCAAATAGCGCTACAGCCCCACTGTTCTTCGCTTCATCAAGTGACATAAGTTGCGTCACAACTTCATCATTGGCACGGATCCTATCGTTCACCAAACTTTCCAATTGACGCAATTGTTGAGAAGTAAGCGCCTCAAAATGCGAGAAATCAAAGCGAGCGCGCTCGGCATCAACCAAGGAACCTCTCTGCTGGACATGAGGACCAACGATCATTTTTAAGGCCGCATGTAATAAGTGGGTTGCCGTATGATTTAAACGAATAGCATTCCGTCTTGCGGGATCAACTTTGGCATTAATTGTTTGTCTGACAGACATTTCACCCTGCAATAATTGACCGTAATGGACAATTGCCTGCCCCACTCGCTGGGTATCTTCTACCTGGAAAACAAGGCCCTCACCCAGAAGTTGACCACGATCGCCAACCTGACCTCCGCTTTCAGCATAAAAAGGCGTATTCTCAAGAACTACAGCTGCTTTGCTACCTGCTGCTAGTTTATCGACTTTAACGCTATCACAAAGAATAGCGGTAACTGTGGACTGCATACTGTCTTTTTCGTAGCCATGAAAGACTGACGATTCATCCAATTGAGTCGAAACGGAATAATCAGTAGTAAATTGGCTGGCTGATTGCGATAATTCACGCTGTTGCTGCATGGCCTGGTTAAAACCAGCCATATCAATAGAGAGCCCTGATTCGCGGGCAATATCTGCTGTCAAATCCACGGGAAACCCATAAGTGTCGTACAGTCTAAAAGCCACTTCACCAGGAATTTCTTTCCCTTTCAGAATTTGAATTTGCTCCTGCAATAAACGCAAACCTTGCTCAAGTGTACGGGCAAACTGGTTTTCTTCTTGAACTAAAATACGTTCTATCTGTTCTTGATTACTCACCAATTCAGGGTAAGCCCCCCCCATGACGGTAATGAGAGCCGGAACCAATTTAGAGAAAAAAGGTGTGGGTAAGCCCAGTTTATTGCCGTGACGGATTGCACGGCGAATAATACGACGCAATACATAGCCTCGACCGTCATTACCGGGCATTACACCATCAGCAATCAGGAAGGAACAGGCACGAATATGATCGGCAATCACTTTTAATGAGGGATGCTCAGGATTAGTTGTGGGTGGAGCCAGTTTGCAGATCGCTTGAATTAAATACTGGAAACTGTCGATGTCATAATTATTATGCACACCTTGTACCACAGCTGCGATACGCTCAAGACCCATACCAGTATCCACAGAAGGCTTTGGTAAGGGATGAAGATGACCTTCTTTATCGCGATTAAATTGCATGAAAACCAAATTCCAGATTTCGATGTAGCGATCTCCCTCTGCCTCAGGCGTTCCAGGAGGCCCACCGGCAATCTCAGGCCCATGATCATAAAAAATTTCTGTACAAGGACCACAAGGACCAGTATCACCCATAGACCAAAAATTATCTTTCTCTCCACAACGAGAAAAACGCTCTGCAGAAACACCGAGTTCCTTCAACCAAATATCGGCTGCTTCATCATCTTCTTCATAGACAGTAACCCATAAGCGTTCAGCAGGCAATTTCAACACCGTGGTCAGAAATTCCCAGGCATATTGGATAGCTTCACGCTTGAAATAATCGCCAAAACTAAAATTACCCAGCATTTCAAAAAAAGTATGATGTCGTGCCGTATAACCAACATTTTCCAGATCATTATGTTTACCACCAGCACGTACACACCGTTGAGAACTGACCGCACGGCTATAAGGACGTTTTTCCAACCCCCAAGAAGGTGTCTTTAAATTGCACCATCCCCGCATTTGTAAATAATAAAGTTGGATCGTTTCCAGGCACAAGCGAACTCGACTCAACAATCTGATGGCCTCGTGCAGCAAAATAATCTAAAAATGCTTGTCTGATTTCTGAACTTTTCATGCTCTTACAATCTACTGGTTATTATTAAAATATAATATCTGGAACTGGCTTGGACAAACCAACCCTCTCCCTTCACCCATTTATTTACTTTTTCCAGGAGCTGTTGACATTTCGCTAGCTTGAGTGTTGATGCCTTGATTTTCGAGCATCGCAGCGGAGCATACATGATAATATGTGAGCAGCGAAGTACAGAAAATCAAGGCATAAGCGCCAAGATAATAGAAATGTCAACAGCTCCTAAATTTCTTTCATAACTCTAGTGATAATATCGGTGGGAAATCCACGGTACAATAAAAACGCTGCCGTTTTTGTTGCTCTGCAAAAGAAATCTGATCCTGCTTTTTATATTTCTTATGCCATACTGCTAAGGCATGCTCCAGCCAATGATCTTCTTCCCGTGCCAAAATCTTATCAATCAACTCGGGATCAATGTGCTTAGCTTGCAACTCCTGATGAATTTTAAGAGGACCACAGCCTTGACGGATACGAACATGACATACAGCCTCAACAAAACGAAGATCACTCTGAAAACCAAGACGCTGACATTCGGCAATTGCTTCGTTAATTTCCTGCCGATTATAACCCTTTTGCGCCAATTTATCTGCCAATTCGCGTGCACCATGCTCACGCCTGGCAAGCAGGCGCATTGCACAGTCCAAAGGTTTAGTCATCCATAGACTCACTAACTTCTTCAAGCTCTTCTGCAGGCAGCTTTTTAGTCAACAATTCTGCTCTGATTTGTTGTTCCAGAGTCGCAGCAATTTGTGGGTTCTCTTTCAAATACAAACGGACATTGTCTTTACCCTGACCAATTTTTTCGCCTTTATAACTGTACCAAGCACCTGATTTTTCAATGAGTCCTAACTGCGAACCCAGGTTAATGATTTCACTCTCACGTGAAATGCCTTCATTATAGAGAATATCAAAATCGGTCGTTTTGAAAGGTGGTGCCACTTTATTTTTAACAACCTTCACTCGCGTTTCGCTACCTAAAACCTCATCACCTTTCTTAATTGAACCTACGCGTCGGATATCTAAACGCACAGAAGCATAAAATTTCAACGCATTTCCACCCGTGGTCGTTTCAGGATTACCGAACATGACACCAATTTTCATACGAATCTGGTTAATAAAGATTACCAATGTATTGGAACGTTTAATATTTGCAGTCAATTTACGCAAGGCTTGCGACATCAATCTAGCCTGCAAACCAACATGGGTATCACCCATTTCTCCTTCTATTTCAGCTTTAGGAGTCAATGCAGCAACAGAATCGACAATAATAACATCCACTGCAGCAGAACGAACTAACATATCAGTAATTTCTAAAGCCTGCTCACCAGTATCCGGTTGTGAAACCAGTAGTTCATCAACATTAACACCCAGCTTGGCCGCATAGCTGGGATCCAGCGCATGTTCAGCATCAACGAAAGCAGCAGTACCACCTTTTTTCTGGCATTCGGCAATAACTTGCAGAGTCAATGTCGTTTTACCAGAGGATTCGGGACCATAAATTTCAACAACTCGTCCTTTGGGCAAACCACCAATACCTAAAGCAATATCCAGCCCTAATGAACCAGTTGAAATGGCCTCAATATCACGCACAGCATTATTATCGCCCATACGCATTACTGAACCTTTGCCAAATTGACGTTCAATCTGAGCAAGAGCGGCACTTAATGCTTTCTGTTTATTGTCTTCCATAAGTCACCCACCGTAGTAGTATGCAAAGCGCAAATTATCACACAGATATGAGTCGGCAGCAAACTTAGAATCAGCTTAAATTGAAGTGCGATTAATATCTGCTACTCAGGGTATTGGATAAACATTGCAATGCGCTTAACGACGGTTTATTGTGCTATTTGATTTAGCAAAGAAATCACACCTTGTAACGCGTGTTGACAAGCAAGATGGCGTACTTTTTGCCGAGAGGCGTTTTGAAAATGGCAGCACATACTTTGTACAGGTAAATTTACCATAGCCCAGGCAAAGCAAACTGTTCCAACAGGTTTTTCTAGACTACCCCCATCAGGGCCGGCAATTCCAGTTACTGATAGGGCAATATCGGCGCAACTATGTGATAAAGCACCACAGGCCATCGCCTCGGCAACAGGCAAACTCACAGCGCCATTGAGCTGGATTAAGGATGCTTTGACACCTAACATATCCTGTTTGGCCTGATTGCTATAAGTGACAAAACCTCGTTCAAACCAAACTGAGCTTCCTGGCAATTCTGTAAGTAAACCAGCAATTAAACCGCCAGTACAGGATTCAGCCGTGGCAATTTTTAGATTTCCTGCATGCAGTTTGTCAGTCAAATTAATAACCAGGCTATTTAATTCATCCATTTTTGGGCTCTCGATTCTATTCAAAAAAACCCCGCAAGTACAGCGGGGTTTCGAATTCCTACATAGAAGCTATTATTGATTTTGTTGTTCGGCAGGCTTGTTAGCATCGCTAGGTGCAGTAGTCGCATCAGTGGGCTGAGTTTGTTGTTCTACAGTAGTTGCAGCATTATTTTCTGCCTTTTTCTCTGCTTTATCACCACAAGCAGACAGTAAAACTGCTAAACATGCAGTCACTGCCAGAAGGGCTAAACGTTTCATAATCATTCTCCGTAGTTGATCGTTAGGAATATTCCCTTAACTAGTCTAACAAAAATTTACCTTAAGTGAAGAACTTACATCTCATTAATGTAAAATTTACCTCTCGACGGTAAAACGCAATTTTACAAGCTAATTTTATACCAATATTCCGAGGCTCGTTAAATACCCAATTACCATAAATCAGGCCAAGCGGACCCTGAAAACCTCTTGTTCTTAATATAGGCAAAGACCTAACATAATCTTGCCAAATGAAATGGTCTTCAGTGACTACGCATTATGCTATGATTCTTTTCTTTATAATTCCTGGTTTCATATGTTTCCGGGCTACGGTACTGGTACGGTGCATAAAGCAAGTAGCCACTTCAATAAAGGACTTTAATAATTCATGAAAAAATATCGTAGTATCCTTGCGTGCATTATAGGGAACGCTCTGGAATGGTATGAATTTAGTTTATTCGCTTATTTGTCCCCAGTGATTGCGAGCTTGTTCTTCCCGGATAATAATCCTGCTACGAGTTTGCTGGCCACGATGCTGGTCTTTGCAGCAGGATTTATCGTACGTCCTCTGGGTTCTATTGTTTTAGGGCATTTAGGTGATCGCTATGGGCGTGCGAAGACGCTTAAATTTACTATTTTACTGATGTCCATTGCTTCGATCTTGACTGGTTTTCTGCCAACTTATAAGCAAGCAGGCATATTAGCTCCTCTCTTATTGATTATCTGTCGATTGCTACAAGGATTTTGTATTGGTGGCGAGTTTGCCGGGTCGATGATTTATCTCTCGGAATCAGCGCAAGAGAAACATCGTGCCCTGGTTAGCAGTATGACTAATAATGGTTCCAATATTGGCGTATTGGCCGCTATTCTTGCCTGCACTACTCTTAGTGCCCTTATTGGTAACGAAGCTTTAACGGCTTACGGCTGGCGCATCCTCTTTATTTCTGGCGGAATCATGGGCATTTTGGGATTGTGGTTAAGACGCGATCTGTCTGAATCAGAGACTTTTCTACAATTAAAGCAAAACATTCGTGAAAAATATTTACCTATTAAATACGTGTTTAAAGAGCAATATCGCTCCATGACTCATATCGTGTTATTGCTATTTATTAGTGCCTGCGGCAGTTATACCTTAATGGGCTATCTCTCTACCTATTTACATCAATTTTTACAAGTCCCGCTTCATCAAGCTTACCAAATGCAAACCTTATTCATCGTTCTTTCCTTATTATTTGTGCCGATATTTGCGCATATTTCCGATAAGGTCGGCCGTAAGAATATGTTGGCTTTTTCAACAATTGGTTACTTAGTTTGTGCTATTCCAAGTTTTTGGGTTTTACAAACAATGCCCGCCTGGTGGGTCTTGTTGCCTTTAGTGATTTTTTATAGCGCTGAACAGGCAGTAACACCAGTAGTCATGGCAGAAATGTTTTCAGGCAAAGGACGTTATACCGGAATTTCCATGGCCTACAATATCTCTATGGCTTTGGTGGGCGGCTTTTCCCCGGCAATTAATACCTGGCTTATTAACCGCTTTAATACGATGATGATTGCCTATTATGTGGTATTTTGCGCACTGGTTTCATTGTTTATCGTCTTAAAACACTTGCCAAAACAGTATGGCATGGAAAGAAATTTGGCTGCAGTGTAGCAGCCAAGTTAAGACAATAATCGTTTTGAAATTCCTTGAGCGATCACCATAATATTTTCAATACTCATGCCTACTTTTTTGGAGTCGAGTTGCTCCTTTATTTGCTTCCATACAGCCTCAGAACGAATACACTCTAAAAAATCATGCCCAAGCCAGCTGAGACGAATTAAATGAAAGCCATGCGGAGAACCACCGGGTGTTTTATGGATTTTACCTTTAATTAATCCTGCTTCCTCTAATATTTCCAAATGGTAAGAAATCTCGTTGTGTTCATCCATAGGAAAACTGTCTAATGTCAGCAGCGCATTAGGTGTGAGCTCTTCTACTTTGAAGAGAATATTCCTAATCATATCCCAGTCGCGTTTCATACTTTCACTATAGTACCTTAATTAATCCCCAGCCAAATCTGACAATATACCCGTTCTTCATTGACGTTAGATGAATACCCTGCCAGGTAAAAAATACTTTTATCAATCAAAACGACTCGCACTAAACGGCAAGGGATTTGTTATTAAATCGCCTCCTGTCATCATCTCTGCCACTAAACGTCCAGTAACTGGTCCCAAAGTTAGCCCATGGTGTGCATGTCCGAAGGCAAGCCATAGTCCTTTATGGCGAGGTGCCTGGCCAATAATTGGAAGCATGTCGGGTGTGCATGGTCTGCATCCCATCCAGGGTAATTCTTCAAGCCGCTTAGTAATCGGAAACAGTCTGCGTGCAATTGGCTCTACGGAGTTGAGTTGTACTGGCGTCTTTCGCGAGTCGCGACGCGCAAATTCAGCGCCTGTCGTTACCCGGATCCCGCGTGTCATAGGCGCCATAACATAGCCATTTTCCACATCCAACACAGGGTGACTGAGACGTGTATCCGGTTTCATATCATAATGCATATGATATCCACGTTTAACAGCAAGTGGGAAACGATAGCCAAATCGGGAACTTAATACATCCGACCATGGCCCTAAGGTGATCACAGCAGAATCTGCTTTAATCTCGCCCTGCTCTGTCTTGAGTGTCCACTGATCAGATAACTTATAAGCATCTCCAAAGAAGAAGCGCCCACCAATGTGCTCAAAATGCTTTGCATAAGCAGCTACTAACGCACCAGGATCGCTGACCGCCTCAGACTCCGTATAACGAAGAGCACCTAATAAAGATTGATCAAGATCGGGTTCAATCTGGCGTAATGCCTCGGCATCCAATTCTTCAAATTTGGCACCATGTTCGGCCAGGCATTTTTCAGCAAACCTTGTTTCAATATGCTGTTTTTTCGCGCTACGAAAAACCTTAAGCCATCCTCCAGATCGAAACAAATGTTTAGCGCCTGCTGCCTCGGCCAGCGAATGATGTTCGGTCAGACTGTGTTGGATCAATGTGGCATACGAGCGAGCAATCTCGGCGTGACGGGATGGATGAGAATGGAACCAATATTTCCATAGAAAAGGGGCCAATTTCAGTAAGGAAGTTAAGTGATACCTGGCTTCTGGCGAGCGATTCAAAGCATATTTAACAAGAGAAGCAATATCTCTTGGAAAAGCATAGGGATAAACACCCTCGCGTTGAATTAATCCCGCATTGCCAAAAGATGTTTCACTTCCTGGAAGTTTCAGATCCACCAAGGCAACTGAACGTCCACGCATTTGTAAATGAGTGGCAACCGATACACCAACAATTCCGCCGCCAAGTACAAGGGCATCAAATTTCATAAGCCATGCTCTCCATTGCTGAAAAAAAATGTCATATAAAAAAGCTAGCCTAGCATAATGGCCAATTTCACCCTAATTAGCAAATCACAGCACCAACCTTTTATACCAAACTTATCAGCAAAAATGCTGTCCTATGGCAATTAGTGGTTAGCCTCGCGATTAGAATCCCGATTACTGTTGAAAAAATCAACCACGACGAACCAGTAGGCAAGCCTGCTTATGATCGCAGAAAACGTTTAGTTTACTGACTTGTCCAAGGGCTTTTGTTAGAATCACCCAAACTTATCGCCTTAGAGTGCCATGTCTGTTAACCATACTCCCATGATGCAACAATACTTACGCATCAAAGCTGATTACCCCGATATGCTTCTCCTCTATCGCATGGGCGATTTTTATGAGCTTTTTTATGATGATGCCAAACGCGCAGCACAATTGCTTGATCTCACCTTAACGCATCGCGGGCAATCGGCTGATAAACCAATACCGATGGCTGGCGTCCCTTATCACGCGGTTGAAAATTATTTAGCACGTCTATTAAAAAAAGGCGAATCCGTTGCCATCTGCGAGCAAATTGGGGATCCAGCTACGAGCAAAGGCCCCGTTGAGCGCCAAGTCACTCGTATTATTACACCAGGAACAGTAACAGACGAAGCTCTTCTCGATGCCCGACGCGACAATATATTACTTGCTATCCATTGTCAGGCTAAACACTATGGTCTGGCTTGGGTCGATTTGAGTGGCGGTCGCTTTCATTTGTTACAAGTAGCCGATGAAGAGCAACTCATTGCTGAAATCAATCGTCTGCAGCCAGCAGAAATTCTGCTACAAGATATTACCATCAGTTATCTACGTAATAATGAGCGGGTAAAAATTCGCCCGGCGTGGGATTTTGCCCCCCAACGAGCTCGTCAACGTCTATGTGAGCAATTTGCAGTAAGCGATTTGAGTGCTTTTGGCGAAAAAGAATATGGCACTGCCTTCCCTGCTGCAGGCTGTTTATTGGCGTATCTAGAAGCGACGCAACGCCAGGCTTTGCCGCATTTAACCAGTATCACGCTGGAACAAAATAGTGATTATTTGCAATTAGATGCCTCCACGCAAAAGCATTTAGAACTCTTTGAAAATTATCAAGGAGAACGAGAAAATAGTTTGCTCGCTGTTCTTGATTATACAGCCTGTGCTATGGGTAGTCGTCTACTAAAACGTTGGCTTGGCAGACCCCTAAGTCAACATCGTGTAATTCAACAACGCCAACAAGCAATCAAGGAACTGATTGATAAAAAACAAGATACTCAATTACATCCACTCTTACGGCAACTTTGTGACGTAGAAAGAATTGTCTCCCGTATTGCGCTCAAGTCAGCCAGACCTCGAGATCTAGTGCAATTGCGTCAAACGTTGACTCTCCTACCCGAATTGCACGCAACAGTTGCCCAAAACAAAGCCTCTTTAACACAAACCCTGGCAAGTCAATTAATTCCACAACCGGTATTACTCAACCTTTTGACCACTGCTCTTGTCGACAATCCACCCATGTTAATTCGCGATGGAGGTGTGATTGCCACTGGTTTTGATGAAGAACTCGATGAATTAAGAACTTTAAACGACCATGCTGCGGAAAAACTCATTACCTTGGAAAATGAAGAGAAAAAGCGTTCCGGACTCTCATCGCTCAAATTTGGCTATAATCGGGTACAAGGCTATTACATTGAGTTATCACGCAATCAGGCAGAAAAAGCCCCTGCCAATTATCAACGGAAACAAACATTAAAAAATGTCGAGCGCTATATCACACCGGAATTAAAGCTATTTGAAGAAAAAGTCTTATCTGCAGAAGTCAAAGCCCTAGCAAGAGAAAAATGGCTTTATGAAAATTTATTGGAAGAAATACAACAATATATTGCGTCACTCACGCAATTGGCTCAGGCCATTGCGCAACTTGATGTGCTCACTAATTTTGCTGAACGAGCACAAAGCCTGAATTGGTGCTGTCCAGAATTAGTTAGCAACCCGGGTATTCACATTCATGCCGGCCGTCATCCGGTGGTTGAACAAGTCCTGCAACAACAATTCATTGCCAATGACTTGGAGCTGAATGATCAACAAAACATGCTTTTGATTACCGGCCCTAATATGGGGGGTAAATCTACCTACATGCGCCAAAATGCTTTAATTGTCATACTCACACATATAGGGAGTTATGTACCGGCTAGACAGGTACAAATAGGCCCTATCGACAAGATTTTCACACGCATTGGCGCTAGTGACGATCTGGCTTCAGGACGTTCTACATTCATGGTCGAGATGACTGAAACAGCCCATATTTTACGTCAGGCAACAGCTAAAAGTCTGGTTCTTATTGATGAAATAGGCCGTGGTACCAGTACTTATGATGGAATGGCGTTGGCTTATGCAACCTGTATCTATCTCGCCGAAACTATCAAGGCCTATAGTTTGTTTTCTACCCATTATTTTGAATTGACCCAATTACCTGAGCAAATCGATCGCATCAGAAATATTCATTTACAAGCTACATTAGCAACAGGGCGCATTGTTTTTTATATCGGGTAGAAGAAGGTCCTGCCAATCGCAGTTATGGCTTGGAAGTAGCGCAACTTGCCGGTATTCCTGCTGAGGTTTTACATCTGGCTACTGACCACTTAAATCTGGTGCAACAACAATCAATTCAGCAACCAGTGCCTACAACCGATGTGAAACCCTTAGCACCTGTATTACGCGAATTGGCAAAAGTTGATGCTGATAACCTTTCAGCTCGTGAAGCACTCGAATTGGTTTATCGTTTGAAAGCATTAGAGGCCAGTGAAATAGCAGATTGATATTTTATGATGTAATATGTTGTTCACTTTATGAATAAAAAACAGGCTTAATTCTATTGCTTCTGATAGGATTGCCCTTGCTTCTTGGGGCCAGCAGCAATAAGAATCCATTTAATATTCGTGGTGTGAAAGGGAAATTATTAAGCAACATCCAATTACGCTTAAGTGAATTGAATGAAACCATCTCACTGAGCCAAGAAATGGATGAAGAACTTCGTTTGCATATCGCCAAGGCGATGCAGCCCTATGGATATTTTAAACCACAAATTCACATCAACAGACAACCTTTACGTATTGCAATTATTGCTGGACCACAGATGCTTATTACCAGCCTGCAAGTAGAAATTTATGGGGAAGGCGCGCAAAACCCGGAGTTAGCTAAGCTGGTACACAACTTCCCTCTCAAACAAGGAAAACCTTTAGATAGCGCCCAGTATGAGGAAGCCAAACAAAGTTTAATTAGTGCTGCAGAAAATCAGGGTTACTTGCATTCCTCCTTCGAAAAAGCAGAAATTCTAATTGATCTAAACCGCTACAATGCCCAGATTGTTTTGTTATTTAATACAGGTCCACAATATTATTTTGGCCAGGTAAAATTTGATCCTACTTATATCTCGCCGGAATTGCTCAATCGCTACCTACCTTTTCGCTATGGCCAACCTTATTCAACAGAACAAATACTGACTTTAAATAATTATTTGGCTGATAGCGGTTATTTCAGTAATGTGGCAATTAAACCGCAAATCAATGGTCAACGCTACATTCCTGTTGATGTTCATCTGCAACGTGCAGACCGAATTAATTATTCCTTAGGCCTTGGCTACGGTACAGATACTGGTGTACGAGGCCGTGCAGGTTTTCGTGTTGTTCCCGTAAACCGAGCCGGTCATAAATTTAATGTCGTAGGTATCGGTGCTTATAATGAAAGTTCCCTGCAGGCACAATATATTATCCCGGGGCGACACCCAGTCACTGATCAATATAATATCAGTACTAATTTAGCGAACATGAACTATAACGCTGGTTATAGTGATTCCGTATTAGCTTCCCTTGCGCAACAACATACTTTAGCTAATTTCCAACGAGTATTGTCCATTAATGGTTTGTATGAACGCTTTCATTACTCTAACGCACCAAAAATTGAAAAACTTAGTTTATATCCACGCGCAACATTCACCTGGTCAAAAACGACTGATAAACTTTTTCTCCAAGTGGTTATAACGTGACGATCAATGGCTTGGCAGCCAGTAAAGCAATTCTATCTGAAGTGAGCTTTGCACAAGCATCCATTAATGCAAAAGCCGCCCTTACCTTACCAGCCATCCGGACACGCTTTTATTTTCATACTATTCAAGGAGTTACTTCAATTTCAAACATTAATGAGTTACCTCTATCACTAGCACTGCTACTTGGGGGAGCAGATAACCTGAAAGCCTATAGTTATAACTCGATTGGACCAGGAAAAATTCTCAGTTATGGTGGCTTGGAAATTCAGAAAGAAACAGTCGATAAATGGTATTTTACAGGTTTTTTGGACAGTGGTGATGTCTACATGCCAAGTTTGAAAGGTTTACAAAATGATGTAGGGATTGGTCTAATGTGGGTATCGCCGATAGGACCAATTAAGATAGGTGTGGCACAAGCTGTGGATAGTCATTTTAATCGGATTAAAGACCGAAAGCCAAAGTTTGTCATCAGTATGGGGCCTGATTTATAAAATGCGTATTCTTATTACTGCATTACGATCCACATTCTATAGCTTGTTCTTGCTGTTTATCTTGCTAATCAGTCTGTTTATCTTCCTCCTAACAACTACTCCAGGCCTTTACATTACTGCCAAATTGACAACTCTTTTTTGCCTGGCCAACTCTATTTTGACCAATTAGAGGGGCGTTTAATTGATCATTTTTCTTTTAAATGTCTGCGTTATCAGGATCAACAAGTGACGGTGGAACTCAGTAATTTTCAATTAAAATGGCAAGTAAGCGCCTTGTTCCACCATCAAATGACTCTTGAACATCTGAACGCTGATAGTTTAACGATTGGTCTACCTCCCTCCAAAACCGGCGCAGAGAAAACCACCTTTCAATTACCACAATTACCATTTGCTCTATCCATCAAGGATGTCTTTATCAAGCAGACCAAAATTATTCAGGGAAGTGCTACCCATAAAATTGATGCGCTCAATTTACAAGCCAGGTTGACAAACAAGCAATGGACACTGAAGAAACTGGTAATGAGCTTAAATCAAATCACGATTAATGCAGAAGCCAAGCTGCAGCCACAGCTACCTTTTACTACCTCAGCTGTATTGCAATTTAAATCTAGTAATAAAACCTTTCCTTTGGATGGCAAGCTTGATTTAGGTGGTGATTTTTCCTTTATCATTGGCATGGTGAATTCACTAATCCTGCCCAGCTTACACTCAATGGCACGCTAAGAAATGGCCATGAAATTCACACGTCTGCCCGCTGGCAACAGATCATATGGCCTCTTTATAAGACATATAATCTGGAGAGCAATAAAGGTGAAATTCATTTGGACGGTCCGCTATCGGATTTAACTCTAAGCTTGCAATCCACCCTCAACTCTCCGCTACGTGCAGAATGGCAAGTGAACAGTAAAATCACCGCACACAGTATTAATGCAGTTAGTACAATGAAATCAGCACAAGGCCGTATTGATCTGAACTGCGTTTACAATACCCTAAATACCCCGCAAATTCAGGGCCAAATCACTGCACAATCCTTCGATACCGAGGGAAATCCTCTATCTTTTCTACGCCAGTTGAAATTTAATACAGAGTTTGTTGGAGATCCTCTTAGCAATTTATCACTCAAGAGCAATTTAACTGCCCGCTACCGCGGCAATGTATTGCAAGCAGCCATTAATTATCAAAACAAACAGTTAAAGAGCCAAATCACTTTAGGCCCTAATCAATTCCAACTAACAGGAAAAATTCCTTATCAATTGCAGGCAACTGTCGCACTGCCCGAACTCCAATTAATTCATCCTGATTTAGCTGGCATAAAAACCTCAATCACGGCAAAGGCTTCATTAAGCAGCGCAACAAAAGGAGAAGCCTTGATCAATATCCGCCCTGGCAGTTATCAATTGCCGGATGACAGTCCGCTATCAAGCTTGCCATTTACTGGTGGTGAATTTCATGCTCGTTTAAATCCACACCATTTGCGCATCAATGGCAAATTGACGATTGATCCACACAAACAATTAGCCCTTGATCTTGAGTTACCGCGATTCCAGTTGCAAAAGGGTTTGGCAAATAACCAACGCCTGCTAGGCTCGCTGCGTCTAGACGTTAACTCACTGGCTTTTCTTGGCAATTTAAATAAGGAAATTAGTAAAGCACAAGGACAACTCCACGCCACTCTCAAAATAAAGGGCACCGTCGCTAAACCTGTTATCGAGGGACTTATTCAGCTGGAAAAAGCCAGTTTTTTCTCTACCAAAACAAGGTATTGAACTCAATCCCGTACAAATTAAAGTACAAAGTCAGGCACAGCGGTGGGAGGCACAAGGTTCCGTTGCTTCTAATGGCAGACCATTAATCCTACAAGGGAAAGGTGTTTTCTCGCCTGCCCTCGGAGGTACAATTACCATTGTAGGTGACAATATTCCCTTAATTAATACACCAGAATATCTAATTAATTTCTCACCTAATTTAAGCTTTGAATTCACCCCGGCATCACTTGCTATGAAAGGAACCTTACTCATTCCTCACGCACACATCAAACCGCAAGCATTTCGTAATTCCGTTGGCTTAACTGGAGATGCAGTCTTTGTAGGTAATAAGCAACCTCCTCCCAATCCTCTACATATTGATACAGATGTTCGTGTTGAAATGGGAGATGATGTTGCCATTGATGTACAAGGCTTACATGGCTTTCTTACCGGCGCTATTCGCTTACGCCAATTACCGCAAGGCCCTTTGACTGCCAGTGGCGAATTGAATGTCCGTGATGGCCAATACAAAGCCTATGGACAAGATTTGACAATCAAGCAAGGTCAATTACTATTTACAGGTGGTTTAATTGATAATCCAGGTATTCATGTGCGAGCCGTCCGTCAATTTACCAACGCAAATAGCGCTTTTGCAGGCTCAAATGAATTGCTTGATTTTAATGCAACCAATTTAAAAACAGTGGATTTCGGTAGTAAGACAACTGTAGGAATTGAAGTCACTGGACGATTAAATTCACCTAAGGTGGAATTATTTTCTAACCCCTCCACCTTGTCGCAGGCGGATATTTTGTCTTTACTCATTCTGGGAAAGCCGGCCAATCGAGCAAATCAGGCTGGAGGTCAATTATTGCTTGCGGCAATATCTTCTATGAATCTTGATTCAGGTGCAGGAGGATTACAATTAATCGATCAGGTAAACAAACGTTGGGCTTGGATTTCAATTTCGAAACGAATTCAAAGTATAATCAGGAAACCAAACAAACCACCGAGAAAAAATCCGTCATCGTAGGAAAATCATTATCTAAACGCTTGTACCTAAGTTATAACTTTGGTCTGGCACAAGCAGATAGTAACGTTCTCACACTGACCTATTTACTCAATAAATTTTTAGCATCCAAGTCAATGCCAGCCTTACTGCGAGCGGTATTGATTTATTATATACACACCGTAAGGAATAATCTGATGATAAATTATCAACTTCCTCTTCGTTTAAAGCGAATGCGCCAAACTTCAACTGTGCGTGCTATGTTGCAAGAAACTCATTTACACCCACAACAATTTATTGCCCCTTTGTTTATCAGCGAGACCATCTCTGAGAAACGGGAAATTAAGTCGATGCCAGGGCAATTTCAATTAACGCTGGATTGCTTACCACAAGAAATCGAAGAGTTATCGGCCTTGGGTATTCCTGCGGTATTACTCTTTGGTATTCCAGCACATAAGGATGCGCACGGCAGTGCCTCTCTCCTTGCAGACGGCATCATCCAGCAAGCCATACGCACCATTCGCGATGTCAATAAAGAGATTTTGATTATTACTGATGTCTGTTTTTGTGAGTACACTGATCATGGCCATTGCGGTATTTTAGATGGTAAGCAGATTGATAACGATGCAACCTTGGCTTTACTAGGTCAACAAGCAGTGAGTCATGCCGATGCTGGCGCTGACTGGGTAGCTCCCAGCAGCATGACTGATGGTATGGTGATGGCTATTCGCCGCGCCTTGGATCAGGCTGGTCATCTTGATACAGCAATCCTAAGTTATGCAGTTAAATACAGCTCAAGTTTCTACGGCCCATTCCGCGAGGCAGCGCAAGGAGCACCTCAATTTGGCGATAGAAAAACCTATCAAATGAATCCGGCTAATGGTCATGAAGCATTGAGAGAGGCTGCCCTTGATTTAGAGGAGGGAGCTGATTTATTAATGGTTAAACCAGCGATGAATTATCTCGACGTCATCTTCCGGCTCAAGCAACATTATCCTGAAATTCCTTTAGGTGCCTATCAAGTCAGTGGTGAATACTCCATGCTAAAAAATGCAGCGGCTCAAGGTTTGATCAATGAAGAACAAGCTATGATCGAAAGTTTACTCGCCATTAAACGTGCTGGCGCAGATTTAATTATTTCTTATTTTGCCAAAGATATTGCCCGTTTGTTAAAACACAACTAGATTTTTGGTCAAACTCGCTGCAGTAAGAGCAGCGCGAGGAGAAACAGCGCGCAGAACCGCAGTGTACACGTCAGTACATGAGGATTCGAGCACCGTATCGACGAAACGATGCTCCAATGCAGTAGAATATAAAATAAACTTCTTGCCAAACTCGCTGCAGTAAGAGCAGCGCGAGGAGAAACGGCGCGCAGAACCGCAGTGTACACGTCAGTACATGAGGATTCGAGCACCGTATCGACGAAGCGATGCTCCAATGCAGTAGAGTTTGGCAAGAAGTGTAATAAAGGGTTGTCACTAGCTAGGCATTCCCCTATAGTAAACTCGCTAACAAGGGATTCGTTGTGACGATGGTAATAACAAAAAAGAGCGGGCATTTATCCCTGACCGCTTGAAAAAACCAATTTTTAATTACGGAGTTAAGATATGAGTCGATTGTTCAAAGGTTTGACCGTTGCAGCTTTAGGTCTGGCTACTAGTGCGGTTTTCGCAAGTCCAACTTTTTTGATTACCCATAACAAAACAAATGTGGAGTCAAATGCCTATGTTGAGGGTACTATTGACTCTCATCAACCAACCAAGGCAAATAGTGATGGTAAAGTACACTGGGCAGTAGTCAGAATGGTCTGCTTTGGACACATTGCCCCTGATGGAAAATGTCCTGCATTGATTAAAATGGAAACGAATACTCCTCACCCAGTAACTCTAGGCTGGCTATACTTGCACATAGAGTCAGGCGATATAACCCCAAAGTCGCTTAAGGCTAATGGTTATACCTTAACCGTGAATGGGCCAGGTGAAGCAACTATCACCCCAGAAACGCCCCGCTTGCAAAATAATTAACGAGAAAGAGGTTAAGATTCTAAAAGAAGCCACGCATTGCGTGGCTTTTTTTTAGCCTATAATCTTTACTTCGTAGCAACTGGAACTGGTTTATCAATAGTCCAAACCGCTTGCAGGCCAACCAGATCAGCATGTGCGTCAATATTAGCATTAACATTGTACGTACTAAATGAACTTGTTGGATCTGTTCTGTTAATTCGACGATCACCGGTAGCAAAGAGGTGTGTATATCCTACATCAACACCAATTTCTGGCTTTAATTGGTAATGTGCACCAATAGACAGCGCCCATCGATCGGAGTCAGGAATACGGACACTACGATGTAAATTAGTGGTTGGAGTCTGATCATAACCACCACCAACACGTAACATTAACTGCTCATTGACATGATAGTTAGCACCCAGTGCAAAACGCCAAGCGTTATCATAGTCTTCAATAGAAGCAGAAACAACCTTGACCACACCAAGTACTGGTGCAGAAGTCAGTGCATTATTCAACTGAATGGTTC
>NZ_CALJ01000245.1 GCF_000308315.1 Legionella tunisiensis
GCTCTTGCTTAATATCAAAATCTTTCGCCATCAATTGATAAATATCATTCGTAAAAACCTAGCAGCGCGGTCATGAATTTTATCAAGCACTGGCAATTCACCACGAACAATTCGTTCTTGATTAGCAAAATTAAGAACTTGCACATGCTCAGTTGGCCGACTCAGACTCTCATTAGGCATTCCCCCTTCATCGGTCGTGGCTGCCGCTGCATTAGCACCATCACCCCCTGAAGAGTTTTCTTCACTATCCACTGAATTTAGCAGTGCATCAATTTCTTCCTGCGATAAAACATCTTTTTCAGCCATAGCTATCCTATCTTGAAAGTAACGCTATAAGTCATTAAATCTTAGAGCCTCAACTCCCTAAGCAAAGGGCGTGCCAGTTAATAAATTTATTTATTATCAATAAGATATTAAATAGTCCTTCGCGTATTTGGCAGCTAGAAAAAACATAGTCAACTATTTGGCATAATCTGTCTTGGTTGGTGACTAAAGATCTGGCGCTGGTAAATTTTTTATTGTGATTCATTTTTTAGAGCCAACCCAAGAATTACACTTCTTAAGAAAATGTGCCAAACTTAACGTTCAATTGCTTTCAGTGATAAGACATGCTTAGCAAAAACAAACAGCTTTCCAATTTCAGTCACGCTGTACAAACGACATCGGATTGTTTTCGCCCTGATAATGAACAGCAAATTCAATCTCTATTGACTGCTAAGGAAAATCTTCTCGCACGCGGTAATGGTTCGAGCTATGGCGATTGTTGTCTTAACAACGACGGGGGTATTGTTGATACAAGGCGTTTGAATCATTTCCTATCCTTTGATGAATTATCAGGTGAACTAATCTGTCAAGGAGGAGTAACTTTTGCAGAGCTTTTTTTAGTGCATCCTCATTATATTCCTCCTATCATCCCAGGCACTTTACGTGCTACGGTAGCAGGCGGTGTTGCTAACGATGTTCACGGTAAAAATAATCACTTTGCTGGTAGTTTTGGCCAGCATTTGAACTGGTTGGATTTGCAATTAGGGAAGCAATTATTACGCTGCAGTCCTACTGAAAATAGCGATTTATTTTATGCCACTATCGCTGGCCTAGGATTAACAGGGATTATCACACGCATTGCCTTACAGATGCGTAAAGCACCCGCTTTTGTAGCGGTAGAAACTGAAAAATACAATAACTTCGAAACATTATTGCAACGAATGCAGCAAGGCGGTTGCCAATACGATTATCAAGTGGCCTGGCTTGATCTACTTAATGAGCCACATGCTGTGTTATCTCTTGCTAACCATACAGAATTGGAAGCGCCCGAGTTATTGTCGCGTTTTAGCATACCTAAATTACCCTTTCGCCTGGTCAATCGCTGGGTAATGAAACACTTCAATCGCTATTATTTCAACAATAAGAAAACAAACCAACAAATTCTATCTCTGCGTCAATTTAATAACCCGCTCGATTCCATTCAACATTGGAACCGCCTCTATGGCAACCGAGGATTATTACAGTTTCAAGCAGTATTTGACAGCAAAGCAGCCTACGATACATTAACCCAATTGATCATAATCATTAATCGCAGTCAGGCGACGCCAACCTTAGCCGTACTGAAGTACTTGACTCAAACTGGTTGTGGTTTATTGTCCTTTGTGCAACCGGGGTTTACTTTGGCGATTGATTTTATTAACAATCAAGAAGCACAAAAAGTCATCCGCGACCTGAATGAATTTATTACGAAGATCCAGGGTAAAATTTATTTAGCAAAAGATATGCTCCTGACTCAACAACAATTTCAACAACAATATCCCAATCATGAACAATTTAAGAAATTATTACTTCATTACCAGAGTGGGATGCACTCTAATCTCAGTCATCGTTTGAGAATAATATCATGACCATAAAAACCTGGGTCATCTTAGGCGCGACCTCCATCATTGCCGAAGAATTTGCACATCTTGCAGCTCAAGCCGGATGTACACTATTACTGGTTGCCCGTAATCAAACACAGTTGGAAGTCATTAGTGCTGATCTACGCCTACGCTATCACGTTCAATGTGATTTCCTAGTTGCCGATTTTGCTGGTGATTTAACGCATTTAACGGAGATGCTAAATCAACATCCAAATGAATTAGCTCTCTTTATCGCCTATAGCCATATTGTAGAAAATGATACCTTGGATACTCATCATATAGAAAAATTAATCAAAACTAATGTATTAAGTACTGTCCAATTGATTAACCACTATTTGCGTAAACAACAAAGTATGCATCAACTGATTTTCTTAAGTTCTGTAGCCGCCTGCCGAGGGCGAGCCAAAAATAGCCTTTATGGTGCCAGCAAAGCCGCTATTGAAATTTATCTGGAAGGTTTACAACAAGCTGCAGAAAATAAAACGCAAATTACTATCGCCAGACTAGGCTTTATTGATACTGCCCAAACCTATGGCTTGGAAGGAATTTTTTATGCTTCACCACCAAAAGTCTGTGCTGAAGCGTGTTGGCGAGCCACAAAAAGGGAAAACGCTTATTTTACCACCCTTTTTTTGGCGTTATATCATGGTCATCATTCGTTGCCTGCCCTTCTTTCTATATAAAAAGATGTCCCGCCTTTAGGGCGGTTTTGATATTTCTACTATCTTGGTATGCTCCACGGCAATGCTCGAAAATCAAGTTATAAGCATTCAAGCTAGCGCAATATCAATAGTCCCCTTTTATTTAAAAGCCGTATCGTTGGCAACACATTATGGATAAGCCCGAAAAACTGGAGGATATAAATTATTAGTACAATTAAAACCAAAAGATTAAGCAAGCTTTTAATTGCACCAGGCATGGGTATAAACACATTGACTACCCATAAAATCACTCCAAAAACAATAATGATGGCAAAAAGGTTCAGTAGATCGCTCATGAATTTTCCCTATCAATGGCTTCACTCTTATTTTAGTATAAAAATAAGCACTTAACTTCATAGCTCACAACGCTCTTTCCATAGCACCTTCCAGTTCGCTTCACCAATTGCGGAGCAAGTATATTTTAAAATTAAATTGACAAAAATTTCTATTTATATTATATTTAATTCTATAAATAGAGGTTTATATGAATTTACAATGTTTTAATATATCTAATAATTTCTCTAAAGACATTTTGGTGCGAAATACTCAAAATGTTATTAAGCTTTTTGAGCATTGGAATTTAAAAATGAGGAAGAATGCAATCTTTTAGGTGGTATAAGCCCAGCCCAACTCGCTAAATTTAAAAAGGGACAGCTTTTATTTCAGGACGAGACACTATTGAACGGGTAGGAAATTTATTAGGAATTCATAAGAATTTGCGGATTCTTTATCCTTATAATAGAGATGTTGTATATCAATGGATTAAAGCCCGTAATCAGAAATTACATAATTTAAGTCCTTTAGACACCATGCTGGAATATGGTTATATTGGAATTGCTCAAATAAGACGTTTCACTGATCACTTAAGAGGACAATAAAAATGTCCCTATTTGACCAATCGATTGATTATTCTCAAGAGGTTTATAGAAACATCCGAGGCATAAAGATCTCTCAGGATTTATTTGATGATTTAAGCAGCGATCCTTTAAATTGGGAGGCCGCAAATACTATCGACATACAAACTCATCCGGCTTTAACTAATTCTCCTCTAATTCAGCGAGCCTTTGATTATAGTAAAAATGATTTTATTGATTTCCCCTTTGAACATATTACCGAATCACGCTATAGCAATGGATCAATTCCTTGCTGGTATGGCTCAGAATCTTTAGAAACTACAATTTTTGAAACAAGGCATCATTTCATTCAAGAAATTCGCAGTTCGTGGGAAAGTTTTCGGAACCAGAAGGAAGTTAAAATTGATAGACGTGTTGCAATTGTGAATTGTCATGGATTAGCCTTTGATTTAACCCAGAAGACAGAAGAATTTCCTTGGTTAGTTGATGCAGTAAATTATATAAGATGTCAAGAAATAGGCGGTCGTGTGGCTAGAGAGGGACATCCATTATTAAGAGTACCATCTGCACGCCATCAAGAAGGTGTTAATCTAGTCACTTTTAATACCTCTGTGCTATCTAACCCAAGAGAATATTGTAAACTCCACTATATTCTAAATGTAAGCGCTCGAGAAATTAGAGCTTTTCGGGGGGATATCGAATTATTAGAACCAACATTCCTTGTCGTTTAAACCCTTATTTATTATTTATCCTTATTTTTCAGCTGATTTTTATCCGATCTCATAACAAATAGCCGTAAGAAGCGCGCTCATTTCTGTTATTTTTTACTCATCTTTTCACGCAACAAGTCTCTAATTTCAATCAATATTGCTTCTTCTTTGCCAATCTTTTCTTCTGTCTCTTCTTGTTTGTTTTGCAACATGTTAATAAATTTAATCGCAACAAAGATAGCAAAGGCAATAATCGTAAAATCCATAATGGTTTGTAAAAAGCACCCCACTTCACCACCGCATCGCCAATTTTGAAAGCTTTATCAGTAATATTGATGCCACCCATTAAGAGTCCAATAATTGGCATGATAATGCCATCGACAAGCGAAGAAACAATTTTACCGAAAGCCGCGCCAATTACGACGGCAACAGCAAGATCCATCACATTGCCACGCATAGCGAATTGTTTAAATTCACTAAGAAAACTCATAATTAACTCCTTTAATTACAAATGACTACCTTATCTTAAGTACAATGCTGATCCGAAATGGTAACCTTTGGTTGAGGCAAAAACCAAGATTGCATGGAATTAACATACAATCTTGATCTATTTACAGTTTGCTCGCAGCAATCAAGCATTCCTGTGCCACATTCACTGACATGATACGTGATTCATCACGACTATCATCTTCAAGATGGAAAACACTATGCAACTCACGTACACCCTCATCAAGCATGGCTGTATCAATCAGCACTGAGAGTTTAATTTCTGAAGTCGCAATCAATTGGATATTGATACCCTTCGAAGCAAGGGTTTTAAACATGATTGATGCCACTTCAGGATGACTCTTAAGACCTGAGCCAACAAGCGACAATTTAGCCAAATTATCGATACCAACAACATCACCGGCACCTAACTCTTTGGCTATTTTACGCAATTGTTTCAACGTCAATTGATATTCATCACGGTGAACAGTAAACGTAAAATTGGTTTTATTATTAGCCGATAAATGCTGTACAATCATATCGACATTCACCCCAATTGCGCTAATTTCGGATAAAATACCAGAAGCAATACCTGGCGAATCAGGTACCCCAGATAGGGTAACCTTGGCTTCATTACGGCTAAAAGCAATTCCTGTTACTAAAGGTGCTTCCATACTGTTTTTTGCTGATAGGTAATTAAGGTTCCAGGTCCCTCCTGTGATGAGGATAGAACACGAAGAGGAATATTATATTTACCGGCAAATTCAACGGCACGAATTTGCAAAACCTTTGCCCCTAAGCTAGACAGCTCCAACATTTCCTCAAAAGTAATCTGCTCTAGCCGTTTGGCATCAGGTACAACCCTGGGATCAGTTGTATAAACACCATCCACATCAGTATAAATCTGACATTCATCTGCTTTTAACGCAGCAGCAATAGCAACAGCCGTTGTATCCGAACCACCACGGCCTAAAGTCGTCACATTGCCATCGTTATCAACACCCTGAAAACCAGCAATGACTACAACCGTGTCTTGTTCAAGTTCTTTGAGGATCGGTTGAGTATCAATTGCCTGAATACGAGCCTTCTTAAATTGGTTACAGGTATGAATTCTTGCCTGTCCGCCCGTATAAGAACGAGCATTGATGCCGCGATTAATTAATGCCATCGCCATTAAAGCCATAGACACTTGCTCTCCGGTAGCAACAAGTGCGGCATATTCTCTTTCATTTGGGTATTCACTGATGCTATTCGCTAGATTAATGAGTCTGTCCGTTTCTCCACTCATTGCCGATACAATGACTACCACACTGTGGCCTGCCTGCTTTGCTTTTGCTACTATGTCCGCTGCATGGTTGATATGTTCTAGCGTAGCAAGCGACGTTCCCCCGAATTTTTGCACTAATAATGCCATTTCAGCGCCCCGTCTTTTTTATGTTAACCCACGTGTTCAACGATCATTGTCTTAATCTGGGCAATCTTTTCTTCCAGATTAT
>NZ_CALJ01000244.1 GCF_000308315.1 Legionella tunisiensis
CTTTCAAAGGTTATTATGCTAAGATGATTTCTCCCTTTCACTATTTCTTTTTAACAAGCAGGATTTGATATTCAAAAAGAATAGTGAGAAGTGTTTATTAAGGCATTAACAGTATTTTTTAAATAAACCTTTTAAATTAAGAGCAGAACTATGGTTAAACCTTTTCTAACTTTGTCCTTTATAACACTTCTTGGTATCGCCATACAGGGACGAGCCAGTGATGCTGCACTGGCGAATGTAGGTATAACACCACCCCCCATACAAGAATCGAGTAGTGCCGAGGCCATTTCGACACCAGCGCCAGTAACAGCGGTAGCGCCTGTTTCCACTCCTCTTCCCCAATCTGCCAGCAATCAAAAACCACATGCCACGATATTAACTTGTTCTGACTCACCAGTACAAACCAATATGCTCAATAAAACGCCTGCCGCTAATTTATTTATGATTAGTAATATAGGCAATCAACTGCTTACCTCCTTGGGTTCAGTCGAATATGGCGTAAACTACCTTGGTTCCTCTCTACTGTTAATTGTTGGTCACTCCAATTGTAAAGCCATCCATACGGCAAACAGTGACTATTCAAAATTAAAACCTGCTCTTGTAAAGGAGCTCAATAACATGCGTGTTGTTAAAGGCGCTCCTGATAACGACAGTGTGAAAGCGAATGTTAATAATCAAGTTGCCATCGCCTTGCAAGAATTTGCTGCCAAGGTAAAAAATGGCCAATTATTAATCGTTGGGGCAATCTATGAATTTAATGATGATGCACAAGCTAATGATGAGGGCAAACTTAACATTATTAACATCAATGGTGAGACCGATCCAGTCAAATTAAGCGCTATTGCAGCAACAGTTGCTCAAGCTCAATAATTTTTTATCTTATTATTTCCTCCCTTTAAACAGGGAGGAAATTGTTCACTCATAAAGATCTTAGAAAAAACTAGGTACTACCTCCTCAGTAACGTGAACTGATGTGTTTGTAGTCGACAGCTGCGGCTGCCCACCAAATACGCCGATATTAGCTACGGTTTTTGCACTACCAGGTAACACAGGGGTTGTCTCTTCCGGCAGTTTTTCCACTACTGGTATAGCTGGTTTAACTGCTGGCTTTCTATCATCAAGTACAATTTCTCCATCACCATCCACAAGCGTTAAATGCAATTCTTCATTGTCATTGCAGATTACGGGCTCCAACGCAGTAAACTGCCCAGACAAATCATAAGTACTAACGTAGGTTGTTTCGTTGAAATCTGAATTACTCGTTGCGACCTCTACGCGACAGGTAAATAACTCCCTGGTAGCGGCCCATTCCTGCATCTTTTTATTCTCAGACAACGCATCAACGAAATCAGGGCTATTGGTGTTGATAACTGGTGAATCAAATATTTCGGCAACTGTATGTAAAACCAGTGGTTGACTCGCGCCGTAACTAATAATGAAAAATTTATTACGAGCAGGGATTAAAGGCGAACCATGTTGTAATGACTCAACCTCCATTTGCAAATCCTGCTCTGCTGAGTCTGTATTTTCACCATCAGTAAAGAGCAATACATTGTTATGCTTCGTTGAATTAGAAAAAGAAGACAATTGGTTTGTTGTGGCAGTAAAAAGACTGGTACTTCCATTAGGTTTTAATCCATTAACCTGCATACGCAAAGTCACTAGATCTCTCTTTTTATAGGAACCGACATTTTCTGTTGTATTATTAAATTGCTTAATATTAATTGTGGCATCAGGATGGAATTCATATAAAGCCTCAGCAAATTTTATTACGCTCTTTTGTAACATCTTTAAGCGTGTTTCAGTACCATGCGTCCCATATTTTGTCTTCATACTACCACTAGTATCTAAAACAAATGTGTAGGTAGGAGGCGTGGCCGCAAAAGGAATAAAAACATGAGGTGTCACCTCAACTTCGTTTTCATTTAATCGCTTTTGCGCATAAAATACTTTTTTCTTTTCAAATTGAGCTGCATCGCATAACAATAAAGGAGCTTGACCATCAATGAGAACGAGTTCTTCACTATGCTCTTTTAAAAATTCCTTTACATTGAATCTTAGTGTTTCCCCTTCAAGATTCATGTATTTATAAGTCAATGAACCAAACAAGGGCGCATAGGCCATTGATGGTAGTTTAATGTCCAGATACTCTTGCTCTACATCAAGCGCGAAATCAAGTTCTAAAATAGGCAACAAAGCCTGTAATGATCGTTTACTCTTTTCAATCATTTTAACATCGCTACATGTAGCCGCATCAATTTCAGCGTTAAGTAAATCATTAAGAGTAAAACGCTGAATAGTGGGTGTTGCATTTTCAGTTTGAAGAAGTTTCTGTACCTCTCCAGCAAGATTTTCAACCTCGTCTGGTGTGGCTGGCTTCAAAATAACAAGTTCATCCTTGCAGCTAACCTCAGCGTTACCTTCTTCTTTCTTGCCGACATTCATACCCATGTCTTGCAGTAAAGCAGTCATATTTTTGTGCGCAAAGCATTATTAGCAAGTCTCATATCCTCTCCCTTTACTAGTTAATAATAAATACACTTTTGCCGCGGATGATACACAGAAACAAGAAAGAAAAAAGACAGTTTAGAGACTCTATTGACAAGCTAGTAAAAATACTCTCAAAAGACCGTATTACCTTGGTAGCAATTTGACAATTTTCATGCTTACGCTATTAGCTTCGCCATTTTCAAACGAAGCTTAACATAGGGTTTTCCCGGAAGCAGTGGAAGAATAAGTCGATAACCGTCTTCTTTATTTCCTTGAAATAATTCCACATTACAAGAAGGATAGAGTGCTTCGAAAAACTTATATTTGGCTTTAGCCTCCAATCAATTGTGGAGTTTTAGGCGCCAAAACGACTTTGCGCTCGTTTTCTGCTTGAAAGATTCTTGCGCGAGTATAGGATCCAGCACCAATGACTTCTTTTGCATGATAGAGTGTTCCCTCATCACTTTCATAATCGGATTCGTAACCGTTAACTTCATTTTTAAAGTGATATTTTGGCATTGGTGACTCCCATCAAATATAAGCCCATATGTATAAAAATAATTCTATCTGAGTATAAATTAGACTTATGAAATTAGTTATGGGTAAAATTACCCAAGGACACTTAAGAGGAGTGGGCGCCAGAATCGTTAACGCTCCGGGGCTTTGTTCGCAGGCAGGTAATTAGACTGACGTTAAAACTCAACAGTCCTTAGTTTGCGGTGTCGTTTTTATTACCGTACGGTAGGCATTTAAATTCATCAATAATTCGGCTTCGGCATTGGATAAATGACAACTACTGATAATTTCTTCTTTATCACCACCCATTTCCAATATACGCAAAGCATGTTGATAACTACCGTCGTTATCACGCTTATTTTCTAACGCCTGTAACTGGTTATCCATACTCACAAATTGACGATTTATTTCAGTAAGCTGTTTAGCGAAAACTAAATCAGCATTCACTAACAAATTGTGATGCTGTTGATATTGTTTTATCTCATTGCTTAACGCAGCCATCTGTTGTCGTAGATCCGCAAAGTGCTTGCGATAGTGCAAAATCAAGCCCAAAAAGAGCATGCCAATTACTATTCCAGTACTGAAAATGATCATGGGGTTTCCTTATTGTCCTTATTAGGTGTTTCAATTTGGCTATTATCGGCAGCCTTCTCTTCTTTTTCTTTGGTTAGCATCTCAGCAGCAGACTGTTTGTCAAGCTTATAACTCATTTCTGGATTGAATAATCGTGGTACAGTCCTATCTTTGGCAATAATTAGACTAACACGCCTATTCATGGCCCGTCCCTCTTCTGTTCCGTTATCAGCCACTGGGTACTGCTCCCCAAAACCAGTCACTGTAATACGGCTCTGATCAACCCCAAAAGTCGTCAAACAGCGAGCCACAGAAGCCGCTCTTGCTGAAGATAATTCCCAATTCGAAGGATACTGGGGGGTATTAATAGGGACATTATCAGTATATCCTTCAAGAGCGATTGGATAAGGGAGGTTACGAATAACATCCGCTAACTGCATCAGTTTCACTACAGCAATTGGTCTTAAATCCGCACTACCGCTATCAAACAAAGCCCCGGCTTTAATATCCAATTCAATCCAGCCATCTTGTGGATTCATATGATAATCAGAATCTTGTAAATCAGACAAGGCTTTGATTAATTCATTAAATTGATCTTTTTCCTGGATAGGGTTCTCTAACGCACTCTTAGCTTCTTTTCGCGAGGCAAGCTCAGCTACGGATTGATATTGCCCTTTTTTGTAAATGCCGAATGCATGCCTTCAGCCAAAGACTTATATTTGGACACATTCACTGATGAGATCGCGTACATAACCACGAAAAAAGCAAAGAGCAAGGTAATGAAATCAGCATAGGATACCATCCAGCGGTGGGTGTCCTCATGAGCTACAGCTTTACTTTTTCTTCCGCGCATGCTGATGATGTTGTCCATAATTGTTTAACTTCAAGTTTAGCATATTTGGACTCTCACCGCTTGCCATCGAAACCAAGCCTTCCACAATCATTTCATCATGATGTATTTGATTTGCAACACAACTTTTAATTTTGTTAGCTATAGGCAAAAACATTAAATTAGCCAGACCGACCCCATAAATAGTTGCTACGAAAGCGACCGCAATGCCAGCCCCTAACTCGCTTGGCTCGGCTAAATTACGCATCACTTGAATTAAACCTAATACAGCGCCCAAAATACCAATTGTAGGGCTATAGCCGCCCATACTTTCAAAAACATGTGCAGCCCGTAGATCTTGCTCTTCGCAGCGTACCATTTCGGCTTCCAGAACTTGCCTTATTGTTTGTTTATCTACTCCTATCACTAAAAGCTCAAGTCCTTGGCGCATCAAAGGATTTTTCTCTCTTTCCATATGCTCTTCCAACGAGAGCAAACCAAACTGCCTAGCGCGCCGAGACAAATCAATTAGCTGCTCACGACTCCTGTCAAAAGGTTGTTGTGGCGGTCGAAAAATCCACGGCAGAATTCTGAATGCATGAATAAACGTACGAAATGGGGTTTGAATCATCACAGCCCCAAGAGTACCGCCAAGGACAATCAGTAAAGCAGGTAAATTCATCAGGGAATGAATATCGCCCCCTTCAATCATCTGTCCTATGATAATCGCTAAAAACGCTGTCACTAAACCAAGTAAAGTCAACCCGTCCATAATTTATTTGTCACTCCGATATGCGCGATCGAATGCGAAGGGTTGCCTGGCTATGAATTTGCGAGACGCGAGATTCACTTACCCCTAACACTTCGCCAATTTCTTTTAAATTCAAATCTTGTTCATAATACAAGGACAATACCAAACGCTCATTCTTTGGTAACCCTTCAATAATCTGCGCCAAATGACTAATCAAATCATCATGTAAGGCATTAATATGAGGTTCTGTTGAAGCATTCCCTGTCTCGGCTTTCAAAATATCATCCGTTACTCCGATATCATCAAACCCATACAGTTGGCTTCCCGACGAATCCTTGAGCATCTCATGATACTCATCAAGACTTAGTTTGAGCTCAGCGGCTATTTCATGATCTTTAGCATCCCGTCCTAAACGATTTTCTACGTTTTTAACCGCCTCAGAAATCATTCGCGCATTACGGTACACTGAACGTGGCACCCAATCATTACGGCGAACTTCATCCAACATATGCCCCCGGATACGAATGCCTGCATAAGTCTCAAAAGAGGCGCCCTTGGTTGAATCATAATGCCTGACCGCCTCCAACAACCCTAACATACCCGCTTGAATGAGATCATCAAGCTGCACAGAATGCGGTAACCGTCCCAGTAAATGGTGTGCTATACGCTTGACCATTAATGCATGTGTTTTAACTAATGTTTCCTGGGTTTGTTGGTTCACCTTGCCGTATGCTGCCAAAGCATCCACGACGTTCTCCTTAGTGTTTCTATCTGAAATCACCCTTTTCAGTGTTCTCCAGCCACTAGACGCTCAAGAAAAAAGCTGGTATTCCCTCCCAGCGAATGCTTCAGTGGCCAATCATCAACCGTCTCAGCTAATTGTAGCAGTGCTTTTGCCGCATGCGAGTCAGGATAAGCAACAAGAACTGGCTTTTGTTTTTTACTGCTTCATGAACCCGCTCATCAAAAGGGATAGCCCCCAAATAATCCAGGCGCACATCTAAAAACTGTTCCGCGACACGATAGAGTTTATTAAATAATTCGCGTCCTTCGCGGGTTGAACGCACCATATTGGCCAGTACATGAAAATGACTCCAGTTATAACGCTTGGACATGACTTTGATGAGTGCATAAGCATCTGTGAGTGACGTGGGTTCATCACAAACAACGACAATAATTTCTTGTGATGAACGCGCAAAACTTAAGACTGTGTCGGAAATTCCTGCTGCGGTATCAATTATCATGTAATCGACATCATCAGTCAGTTCGTTAAATGAATCAATGATACCAGCATGTTCCGCCGCACTTAATTGCGTCATATGCTCTGTTCCTGATGCGGCAGGTATAACACGCACTCCACTCGCATCTTGCAACATAATGTCACTTAGATGGCAAAGTCCTTGTACCACATGCGATAAATTGTATTTGGTATGCAGGCCCAGCATAATATCAATATTTGCCAAACCTAAATCAGCATCTAATAGTAGGACGTTTTTATTTTTCCTGTCTAAAGCGACTGCCAGATTAACAGACACATTACTTTTACCTACGCCCCCCTTCCCTGCTGACACAGCAATGACTTTAACCGGTTTAGAACGGGATAAATTACGAAGTCCTGCTGCCTGATCTAATACATTTTTAGCCTTCGACATAAATCCCCCCTTGCAACATCAGTCTTAAATTCGTTGTCGTTGCTCAGATTTGCTTTACGTTCTTGCTCCATAAATTGTTCAAGCAATTGATGACGAGTAGCCACTTTAATGTCTTCGGGTACTCGTTGCCCATTCGTTAAATAACTTATTTCAATACCTGTTTCTGCAATTGTACTTAATACCCCTCCTAAAACGAGGGATTCGTCCAGCTTGGTAATTATGCATTGTTCGATTCGATCTCGTTGATAGCAACTAATGGCTTCATTTAAAACCTGGTAGTGGCTCGTAGCTGGCAAAACCAACACGGTGGATATTGAATGTAAGCGTGAACTCAATAGAGTCATCTGAGCCGCCACACGTTCATCAGCAGGATTCATGCCCGCAGTATCAATGAGAATTAATTTTTATCATTCAATTGTCTGATAACCCGGCTCAAAGAAACATCGTCTTGAGCCACGCATACTTGGACACCCAAAATTTTGCCATAAACCATTAGTTGTTCATGAGCGGCAATCCGGTAAGTATCCATTGTTACCAGCCCTAAGTTTTCAGCACCAAAGCGCAGAACAAAACGAGCGGCAATTTTTGCCATAGTGGTTGTTTTTCCAACACCCGTAGGTCCAACAAAGGCGTAAATTCCTCCTTCTTCTATCCGTCGTGAATCACGAATAGGTAAAGCATCGGAAAAATAAACAAGCAATTGCTGCCAAGCACGTTGTTGATTCAGACTTGGATTAACCTTGCTGACTAGAAGAGAAGCGGTATGTTGACTGACTCCTAACTGCAATAGCTTTTGCATAAGCACGGTATGCAAAGGCTGTTCCCCATGGCCAGTATAGCCCCGTAATTGCGCCTCTAACATGCCCCGTAAAGTTTGAATTTCCTGCCGCATATCATCCAGAGGAGATGAAATATCTTTTCCTCCTGCTTGACCTGCTGGCTCCATACTTGCTACCGCAGCGGTCGCCGTGATTACTGATTCATCAAAATCAACGGCAGCAACTATTTCAACCCCACCTTCAACACGGCTACTGGATAAGATCACTGCATCAGGGCCGAAGGTCGTTTTGATTTGTTGCATTGCACTACGTGTATCTTTGGCAACAAAACGCTTTAATTTCATAAGGCCTCCACCTTATTAGCCTACAGTACCAATAATCCGTATCTGTTTGTTATCAGGTATTTCCTGATACGATAAAACATGTAGATTATTGGAAATATTACGCACAAAACGTGCCAAAACAGTTCGTATTCCAGGTTGTACTACCAGTACAGCCAACTCTTGTTTTGCCTCCTGCTGAGCGGCAAGTTGCATTAAGGATTGTTGTATTTTATCTGCCATTCCCGGTTCGAAACTCACACCATGACTACTATTCTGAATAGTATTTTGCAATAATTGTTCCAACTCGGGTTTTAGAGTGATAATTGGTAATTCTTCATTTAATCCGCTGATTTTTTGTGTTATCAGACGCGATAAGGCAACTCTGACCTGACTGATAAGATAATCAGGATCTTTGGATTTTGGCGCAGCCTCCGCCAATGTTTCGACAATAGTTCGAATGTCTGATAAGGGAATATGCTCAATCAATAAACCTTGTAAAACTTTAGAAACCGCACCAAGCGATAAAGCCTCAGGCACTAATTCTTTTACCAATTTTGGTGAGGTAGTTGCCAATTTATCTAACAGTTGCTGGGTTTCTTCATAACCTAGCAACTGCTGACTATTTTGCTCAAGAATTTGGCTCAAATGAGTTGCAACTACTGTGGATGCATCAACAACCGTATAACCATAAGTAAGCGCCACTTCTTTTTGATTCTCGTTAATCCATACTGCTTCCAAACCAAAGGCTGGATCACGGGTTGCTTGACCATCTAACTCACCAAATACTTGTCCAGGATTAATAGCCAACCATTTTTCACTAAAAATAGCCGCTTCGCCCATAATTACCCCTGCCAGACTGATGCGATAATGATTGGGCTTAAGATCAAGATTATCGCGTATATGGACTGTTGGAATAAGGAAACCAAGCTCTTGAGATATTTTTTCCGCACCCCTTTAATTCGCGCTAACAATAAACCACTTTGTGAGCTGTCAACCAAAGGGATCAGGCGATAACCTACTTCCAAACCAATCACATCAACCGGGTTTACATCGTCCCAAGACAATTCAGAAGCAAGCGGTTCATTGACTACATTAGCGTCGCTTTCAGCAGTTTTTTCACTCTTAATTTTTTGCTTGGTTTGCTTAATCAGCAAAAAAGCAATCCCTCCTAAACCCACTGCTAACAGTAAAAAAGCAATATGAGGCATCCCAGGGATTAAACCAATAAGTCCTATAATCACAGCAGCGATGATTAGAGAGCGAGGATTCCCAAAGACTTGCGTCACCACTGCATTACTCATATTTTGTGCAGTCGATACACGAGTGACCATAATAGCTGCTGCAGTAGATAGAACCAGCGAAGGAACTTGGGCTACCAGACCATCACCAATAGTCAGTAAAATATAATTATGTAAGGCATCCATGAACCCCATATCGTGCTGTAAAATACCAATTATCAAACCACCGATAATATTAATCAGCAGAATTAAAATACCTGCGATAGCATCACCGCGTACAAACTTACTGGCACCATCCATGGAACCATAAAAATCAGCTTCCTGCGCTACTTCCATACGACGATTAATGGCTTGTTCCTGTGTAATTAAACCCGCATTAAGATCAGCGTCAATTGCCATTTGCTTACCAGGCAATGAATCAAGAGTAAAACGCGCACTAACCTCTGAAACACGCCCAGCACCTTTAGTGACAACCACAAAATTAATCACTACGAGGATAATAAATACCACTAGACCCACAGCATAATTACCACCAATAACGACTTCACCAAATGATTTAATAACCTGTCCCGCGGCATCTGTGCCTGTATGACCATTCAATAAAACAATACGCGTCGATGCAACATTTAAGGCCAGACGCAATAAAGTTGCAATAAGAATCACTGTAGGGAATACAGCAAAATCAAGCGGCCTTTCGCTATAAATCACTGCTAATAATACCACCAGAGACAAAGCAATATTAAAGGTAAATAAAATATCAAGGCAAAATGCCGGCAGAGGCAACATCATCATGCTTAGCATAATGACGAGCATCAACGGCGTACCTAATCCTTGCTGCATCCATTGACGTATAGTTTGTAAAATCGCATTCATCAAAGATTCTCCTCAGCCTTCCGTTTTAGCTCATCAGGAATGAGCAAATCTTGTAAGATAGCCGGCTCTCTCTCATAGTGCCGTTTATCATTAAGTTGAAAAATATAAGCCAGGACTTGTGCTACCGCGACATATAGCCCTCTGGGAATTTCTGCGTTTAAATCAGTAGAAAAGTAAATAGCGCGTGTCAGAGGTGGAAGTGTTAATAAAGGTACGTCATTGGCAAGGGCAACTCGATTAATTTGCAAAGCAATCAAATCTTTACCTTTTGCTACCACTACCGGAGCCCGATTTCCATTTTGTTTATAACTTAATGCGACTGCGTAATGCGTAGGGTTAGTAAGCACTACATCTGCCTTCGGTATATCGCTCATCATTCGCCTTTTTGCCATTTCTTGCTGCGTACGCCGAATATGGCTCTTAACTTCCGGTTTACCTTCCGTTTCCTTGTATTCATCTTTAAGTTCTTGCTTAGTCATTTTTAATTGTTTGTTATGTTCATGTAATTGAAAAGGCACATCCACAGCAGCAATAAGAATAAGGCTGGCACTAATAATCAGAAATGAAGTTGTTACAATTATTAAACCATTGCCAACTGCTCCAGCCAGAGGAAAGCCAGCTAAAGCGAGTAAAGCAGGAATCTGCCATTGCAACACCAAAATAGCCACTACAGAGAGCAATAAAAATTTTGCCAATGACTTAACCATTTCCATCAAGCCTTTCAGTGACACCATTCTCTTTAACCCTTTTAATAGGCTTAAACGCGACAACTGAGGTTGTAGAGACTCAAGGCTAAAAACCCACCCCCCCATTAAGAGCGGTGCACTCAGAGAAAATAGAAGAATTAATAACAAAATGGGTAAGGAAGCCAAAAATCCTGCTTTCACCAAAAGATAAAGTCTTTCCAAAGTTAGATTTGACGTCGTTAAAATGGAGCTATTGAAGTCAAAAGATTGACGCATCATCATCATGAATTGCTCAGATAGATAATGACCAAAAATAAAAAACCTCCTCCGGAAAATAATAAAATTAAGGTTGCATTAAAATCTTTTGAACGTGCGACCTGACCTTTTTCCCTCGCTTCTTTTAATCGCTTAAGCGAGGGTTGTTCGGTTTTTCCTGTGCTTGTTGTTCGTCTTCAGCCATCAGTGCAGTAATCCTATAATAAGTTGCATTCCCTGTTCCAAACTATCGGCAATTTGTGCTGATACACCTGGTAAACTGATGCGAATAATCACTATTCCCATTAGCAACGTAATGGGAAACCCCATGGAAAAAATATTTAATTGCGGTGCCACCCGAGTCATTACACCAAAAGCCAGATTGACTATCAGCAGTGACAAGATGGCTGGTAAGGAAACTAATACGGCCTCTTTAAACATCCACCCTGAAAAAGTTAGCACCGAACCTATTGCAGATAACCCAACAGCTAGTGTACCTACAGGCATTTGACGAAAACTGCTTAACAACGCATCTAACACAGCAAGATGACCATTCAGTGATAGAAACGTTAAACTCATCATCATTAAATAGAGCTGACTGACTAAAGGCACACTTGCCTTACTTGCCGGATCTACCATCGTGGCAAAACCTAATCCTGCTTGCATAGCAATCACTTGCCCACCAAGAACAAAGACTTGAAAAACCAATTGCAAAACAAATCCCATTAACAAACCGAGTAACAGCTCATGGACAATAAAGGCTACATAGGCACTGTTAAAATGCAAAAAACTAAGATTTGTTGAAATCGCTGGCGCACATAAAAAAGCTAAAGTCATGGCAAAAACAAGTCGGATTCTCATTGGCACAAGCACAGAAGAGATCAACGGCATTGTCAAAAACAAACCACTAATACGTGGTAAAGGCCAAACACCTGGCTAAACTGACTAATCACAGCTTGATAATTTAGATTCATGATTAGCCTATCAAATAGGGAATGTTAGTAATCAAATTATCGGTATAATTCATGATGGTTTTTAATAACCACGGGCCAGCAAAAACCAATACCAAAAAGGTAACAAATAACTTTGGGATAAAACTTAAACTCATCTCGTTAATTTGGGTTGCCGCCTGGAACATAGCAACCAACAAACCAACAATAAGTCCCGGAACAATCAAGACAGTCAGCATGATAATCATCACATACACGCTTTCACTAAAGAGTGATACGACTGTTTCAGGCGTCATTAACCCCTCCTACGTTATGGCAAAGCTGGATGCCAGCGAGCCCAACACCAGTGTCCAACCATCTACCATGACAAACAACATAATTTTGAATGGTAAAGAAATAATCAATGGCGATAACATCATCATTCCCATTGCCATCAGCACAGAGGCCACAACTAAATCAATGATTAGAAATGGCAAAAATAAATAAACCAATTTGAAAGGCTGTTTTTAATTCACTGGTAACAAAGGCAGGAATCAAAACTGTCATAGGTACATCGATCGGTGAGGCATAAGATTGGTTACTGAATTTTTGAAAAAGCGACAAATCATTTTTGCGTGTCTGATTCAGCATAAAAAGACGCAAGGGTTCCTGAGCCTTCGCCATTGCTTGTGGAAACTCTATTTTATCGGCAAGATAAGGTTGTAAGGCTTGCTCATTAATTTGATTAAAAACAGGCGCCATGACAAAAAACGTCATGAAAAGAGCAATGCCGATCAAGATTTGGTTAGTTGGAGTTTGAGCCATACCAATAGCCTGCCGTAAAATGGATAAAACAATAATAATGCGTGTAAATGCGGTCATTGCCATTAATAAACCTGGCAAGACGCTTAACAGCGTCATAAAAATTAATATTTGTAAGTTAACACTGTACGTTTGGCCACCACCCGGTGCTTGAGAAACTGTAACAGCAGGCAAAGAAGTAGTCGCTGCTTGAGCCAGCCAAGGTTCTAAAAACAGTGCCAGAAAACAAATTAGCAGAAGCGTTTTTTTCATCTCAAGACTTACCCAGCGCTGTTTTGAGAAAAGTTGTAAAGGATGCTTTGGATTCAGATTCAAAACCTGCAGGTAATTCTTCTCCAAAATCATGCAACGTATTAATACTTCCTGAAGTTACTCCCAAAAGTAAAATGCGATTTCCCACATTAACCAACATAATTTTTTCCCTTGTCCCTAAGTTCATATAGGCAATGACCTTAAATCCACTTGCATTAGCCAATCCTGCTCCATTTAAGCGCCTTAATAACCAGGATAGAAAGATAATCACCAGTACTACTAGTAATAATCCACCAAGTACACGCATTAATTCACTACTACTGATTGTTGCGGCCTTAGAAGATAAAGTGGCAGCTTCAGCAGTTAAGGGTAATAAATTAGCGAAGAACGCAAAAAAGGAAATTCTCATCGTAGACGCTTGATTCGTTCTGTTTTACTAACAATATCAGTCAGACGTACACCAAATTTGTCATTGACTACTACTACTTCACCGTGAGCAACCAAAGTACCATTGACTAAAACATCTAAGGGCTCACCAGCCAAGCGGTCTAAAGCGACAATTCCCCCTTGGTTAAGTTGTAACAGATTGCGTATTGTCATTTTGGTACGCCCAATTTCAACTGTCACCACAACAGGAATATCTAAAACCAACTCCATTTTTTCTGCCTCAGCATCCTGAGGTACGGCATTTGGTTGTTGGTTATCCGCAGCTACGTCTGTTTCGGTTTGATTGCTCATTCAACTCCCCTAATAATTGATTTTCTTTATAATTTTTACTGCTCTTTTATCATTAGCACTTCCCTGCGTAGCAGTAAAACTAGGTGTATTTTCAATGTCTAAAGTAACTATCTCTTTCATTTC
>NZ_CALJ01000243.1 GCF_000308315.1 Legionella tunisiensis
ATTTTTTAGATCATTTATTAATGACAACAACCGAAATGAATGGCCACTATTCTTTTCTTGGCCCATCAACCGCTTGTTTATTCATGAGCAAATTGGCATCCAAGGAACAACTGAAACCGAAAATTAAATCGCTTTGTCTGATTAGTCCTTATTTCTCTGCTCAACATAGTTTTGGAGAAATTCTAGAGTCACCAAAAAGCTTCTATGCTCAACTTGTGCTGTTAAAAATGCTCCTTCACAGTCAATATGCGCACGAGAAAAACGAATCTATTATGGGTGATATAAACATACTGAATCAAGCTATATCTTTTTGCTTTCGAAATAAAAAGAAGAAGAAATAAAAATAGACGTGCTGAAATTTATTAATCAAAAATCTCCACGAGAAAGTCCTTTATATTCTTTAGTCGCGCTTTTAGGAAAAAAGGATTTATCACCGACACAATAAAACCTTTTTTCTTGATATTTCAGAACGTGCTCAGTATAAAGATTATATTACAAAAATAGATGCTAGCGTGACCATTATTCACTCACTTCACGATGCGATTTTTTCCCCGCAAAACAGTGTTGAACTCTCACAGCATCTTAATAAATATCAGATAAAAAACAGCTTATTAATTACTAAATTGCTTGAACATGCTGATTTAAAATTTAAAAGCATTCTGAAAGAGGCAAAACCAATCGTTAATTCCTTAAATTATTTTTTAGTCACGCGCAAGTGAAATAATGCTAACTATATAGTCAATGCTGCTGTGGTATAGAGTTAGAATATTAAGGATGAATAAGTAAAAATGTCATCAAAAGTTATTTAAGCAGAGTGAAAAAATGAAAAGGCCACCCTTAGTTATTGCAGGCATTATTTTTAGCCTCACAGCATTGATACATCTTTTACGTTTTACATTACGGCACGAATTAGGAAGACTCAGTAATTTATGAACATCCCTCACCTCAGCTTGCCCGAGACTCTAACCAAGCAAAAAAAGCACTTACATTCGCGGGCAAGATACTCTATCTTGACGTTAAAAATAGCCCATGCTAGCTTTGAAAACGGTCAACTAAATAGAGTTAGTTATGGATCTTGTAAGCTTGGGAGTAAATTTAGTCAGTGGGCTGGTAGGAGGACATATTCTTGGTACTGCGTGGAAAGATAAAAGCCTGGGGGCACTAGGTAATTCTATTGCAGGCATTATTGGAGGTGCAGCAAGCGGTTATATCCTACAAGCAGTTGGGATTTTAAATGGTTTAGGCATCGGGGATATGTCTATTAACGCACTACTAGGCAACATTGGCTCAGGAGCAGTTGGAGGCGCCGTTTTAGCAGCTATTGCTGGAATAATAAAAAAATCGATATCTAAAGCTTGAAATATTAGCCAGTTGTAGCCATATTTTAACGCGCTAATTAAGAATTGCGAGAGAACTGTTGAATTCAGATTCGCGCAGATAACACACTCTCTGCTTTTAGTAAACCATCTACTAATTTTTCTTATTAGTCCTTGCTTTGAAGAAACATTCATCTTAATTTTTCATATTGCAAAGATAGTCTTCAATGGTACGAAAAGACAAACCTAATTTAACCGCAATCTGCTTTGCACTATAACCTCTTACTAACCAGTAAGCACAGTCCTTTTCTCGTGCCGTTAAATCAAGGCTATTAATAACATAAGAATTATCACCCAATAAAGCAGTAATAGGTGGAAACAAGCCTAAATCTCTAATTTGTTGTAAGGAGTAAATCAGTGAATTTGAATGCAAATTAAAACTAAAGCCAGCAGAACCAACCAATTGATTATTATGGTTAAACCAAGGGAATTTAATCGAAAAAATGCATTGATCACTTCCTTCATAATTTACTAAACGCTCTTCATAAACCTTGAGTGTATTCACTGTACAAACATCAGAGCTATTGCGCATTAACTGCAGTGCTGATTGTTTTTCAGCAACATCCAGTAAACAGCGCCCTTTTGAATCCTCTGCTGAATCAAATCCACAAAGCAAGGCTCCATATTGATTCATTAAATAGGTTGTGCTGTTGACATCAAGAAAATAGACACTCATAGACAGCTGCAGTAAATCAAATAAGTGTATTCTGGAAATAGGAGTTATTGTTTCCAATTGTTTAGGCAAAACTAGTTTAATCCCTTTTTTATAGGGAGAAACTCTCATTTCCTCATGCAAGGGACTTCTTGATTTATTCAATAACAACATAAAAGTGATTTTGTTACCGTAGGCGATACGGGGTTTATTAGTGATAAATCCAGTCTATATTCTGAATCTTCTTTAACTAGTATGTTTGAATGGATGTAATTATGGCACAAATAAACACTCTGGAAAATTCACCACTCGGTAAAAAATAGCCTACTCGAACAGTTATGATAAATCGCTCCTATTTAGTATCATGCGGCATGAGCAACACCAAGGAATTAAGATACCCCCAACACTGCCCTTTCAAGGTGAAGATATTTGGAATGCCTATGAATTTTCCTGGTTAAATTGTAAAGGCAAACCTGTTATCGCCCTGGCAACATTCATCGTTCCAGCTGAGTCGCCCCGTATTTTTGAATCTAAATCTCTTAAGCTTTATCTCCATAGTTTTAATGCCTCCAGGTTTCATAACGAAAGCGAAGTCAGTGAGATTCTGTGCAAAGACTTAAAGCGAAGCAGTAGGCGCCCCAGTGCTAGTCACTCTACAAAATTGGGAACACTCACCATTCACTACGATCATTTTACCCACAGGGATAAATATTGACCACTACGATCTTAGTATCGATCGTTATGCTTATACTCCTGAATTTTTGGAAACATCGCCTTTTTTGACAAGGAATTTCTTTATTCTAATCTGCTGAAATCAAATTGCCCGATCACCAATCAACCGGATTGGGCAACTATTTTTATTCATTATGAAGGACTCAAAATCAGACATGAAGGATTACTGAAATACATTATTTCACTAAGACATCATGATGAATTTCATGAACATTGTATTGAGCGTATTTTTATGGACATTCTCAACCATTGTAAACCAGAGAAATTACTCGTGTATGCACGTTACACACGGCGCGGCGGAATTGATATCAATCCTCAAAGAGCTACATCTGACTTTAGTTTGCCAGAAAATTTGCGCCTGCCCAGGCAATAAGGATTAAAGGAGGAGGCAATCGACAGATTGCCTCTCCGCTTAGAGTGTTTGTCGCAAATGAGGGAATAAAATGACATCACGTATAGAGGGGAATTAGTAAACAACATAACCAATCGATCCACTCCTATCCCTTCGCCAGCAGTCGGAGGCATACCATATTCCAACGCTTCGATGTAATCACTGTCAAAATGCATCGCCTCCAAATCCCCAGCATCTTTCTCAGCAACCTGTTTTTGGAAACGCTCTGCTTGATCCTGAGCATCATTTAACTCGGAAAAACCATTAGCAATCTCGCGTCCACCAATAAAAAACTCGAATCGATCCGTTACGTCTGGATCCTGATCACTACGTCTTGCCAAAGGAGAGACTTCAGTAGGATAACCAATGATGAAAGTAGGCTGGATTAGCTGGTGTTCAACGGTTTCTTCAAAGAGGATCATTTGCAGTTTACCCAAACCATCACTGCCCTTATAAGCAAATCCCAGATTATCAAGTAAGGCTCGACAACCATCAATCGTTTCAATCTGAGTTGCATTGAGTTCAGGATGATAATGTAAAATCGCTTCTTTAACGGTCATTCTGGAAAAAGGTTTTGAAAAATCAAGCAATTGTCCTTGATACTCTACTTTTCTCGTACCTATCACAACATCACAGAGATGGTGTAATAGTTGTTCAGTGAAATCCATTAAATCACGATAATCAGCATAGGCTTGGTAGAATTCCACCATCGTAAACTCGGGGTTATGACGGGTTGAGATACCTTCATTACGGAAATTACGGTTAATCTCATAAACACGCTCAAATCCACCGACCACCAGTCGCTTTAAATAAAGCTCAGGCGCAATACGCAAAAACATTTGCATATCCAGGCTGTTATGATGGGTCACGAATGGACGCGCTAAAGCACCACCTGGAATAGGATGCATCATCGGTGTTTCAACTTCCAAAAATTGTTGATTGTCCATGAATTGCCTTAAGGCTTTTATCAGTTTTGAACGCAATAGAAATGTTTGACGGCTCTCTTCGTTAGCGATTAAATCAACATAGCGTTTGCGGTAACGTACTTCCTGATCAGCCAGACCATGAAATTTGTCAGGTAAAGGACGCAGAGATTTGGTCAGTAATTCAATATATTCCGCATTAACCGTTAACTCACCAGTATTCGTTTTAAACAATTCCCCTCGAACCCCAACAATATCCCCCAAATCCCAATGCTTAAATTGCTCATAGATTTCAGGTAAATCATTTTGCCGCACATAGATCTGCAAACGTCCGGAAACATCCTGGATGTGGAAAAAACTAGCTTTACCCATAATACGACGCAAGACAATTCGTCCAGCAACAACAACTTTTACATGCTCTTCTGCTAAAACCTCTTTCTCAATATCAGCATATTGATTCATTAAGTTAGCAGCTAAATATTGACGACGAAATTGGTTAGGGAAATTAAAACCTCTACTACGCAAATCAGCCAATTTTTGTTTACGAATTTGGTAAACTTCACTCTCATCTAGGTGCTGTTCTTCTATCATGCTTCCCCTACTCCTGCTTTCAAACTTGCCACAATAAATTGATCTAAATCACCATCTAAAACTGCTTGCGTATTACTTGTCTCAACGCCTGTACGCAAATCCTTCACACGAGACTGATCTAATACATAAGAACGAATCTGCGATCCCCAACCAATATCGGATTTGGTTGCTTCCAAGGCCTGTTGCGCAGCATTTTTCTTTTGCATCTCCATCTCATAGAGTTTAGCGCGCAGCTGTTTCATTGCCTGATCTTTATTCTTGTGCTGACTTCTATCGGTCTGGCACTGTACAACTATCCCACTGGGAGCATGCGTAATACGTACTGCTGAATCAGTTCTATTAACATGCTGTCCACCTGCTCCGGAAGCACGATAAGTGTCTATTCGTAAATCCGCAGGATTGATTTCGATATCAATATTTTCATCAACCTCAGGCGAAACAAATACAGCCGAAAAGGAAGTATGTCGTCGATTGCCGGAATCGAATGGTGATTTACGTACTAAACGATGTACCCCTGTTTCGGTTCTTAGCCAACCATAAGCATATTCACCAGTAAAATGAATCGTAGCGCTTTTAATACCTGCTACTTCACCCGCGGAACATTCGATTAACTCTGTAGTGAAGCCATGATGCTCTCCCCAACGCAAATACATCCGCAAAAGCATTTCCGCCCAATCTTGAGCCTCGGTACCACCTGAACCAGCTTGAATGTCAAGATAAGCACTACTGTTATCCATCTTTCCGGAAAACATGCGTCTAAATTCGAGTCCTGCTACCTGTTGTTCAGTGGCCGCAAGCTCCGCTGCTACATCCGAAATAGCGCTCTCGTCATCTTCTGAACGCGCCAACTCAAAAAGCTCTGTTAAATCGGCTATGGATTGAGTTAATTTTTCAAGCTGCACAACCACAGATTCTAGCTGTGCGCGCTCGCGCCCCAAAGCTTGTGCCTGCTCAGGGTTATTCCAAACTCCTGAAGATTCAAGTTCACGAACAACCTCTTCCAAACGCTCGCGTTTAATATCGAAGTCAAAGATACCCCCTAAGCGCACTAATACGCTGCTCCAAATCAGCCAAACTAAGAGTGATTTGATTTACTTCTAACATGAGTACCCTATTGTGTTTTTATGAAAGGAGGCTATTGTACAATTAAAGCGAATTTCAGGCCATAGAATGACCATTTTTAATACCCAGACCCTATAGATAAGCCGCAGCGATCGAATGATCAGATTCTATCCAATTTTTCTTGCATTAACTCACTGATAGCATTACCAGTATTAAGTGTAGTTTTGGGCTCAACAAGTAGAACATAAACCTCTTCGTCGGCAACGGGTAAATGCTCAACGCCCTTAGGAATGATAAGAAACTCACCTTCATTAATATAAATGTCTTGATCGATTAGTTTTATTAGCAGCCGTCCTTTTACCACTAAAAATAATTCATCTTCATTATCATGTTTATGCCAAACAAATTCACCTTTAAATTTAGCCAGCTTAACCTGTGAGTCATTTAAGTCACCTACTATTTTAGGTGCCCAATGGTCGCTAAATAAGGCAAATTTATCGTTTAAACTTACTTTTTGTATAGTCATTTTCACTCACTTATTCAACTCTAGCAGATTCGTTCTCCTTTATTTTAATACTAAAAATTGTAAAAAATCGTAATTAATGGCCCCTTAAATCAAAAATAGTCTTTAAATGCGGTATTGTTAATACTAATTTAGAAATTTGCCAGAAGCGATATTTTAACTTATTATTGAATTATGATTAATCAAACTGAATTTATTTTATTCTTTAATAAATACAGTATACTGGAGACAAATTATGTCCACTCCTGAAGATGAAACAAGAAAAAAATGCGACAAATTGCTGAAGAAGCGGCAGAGGTAGCCAGAAAAAGACAACAGGCTCTGGAAGAAGAGAACACGAAATCTAAAAAACCAAAGCCAGAAGAGGAAAAACCGAAAAACCCATGGATTCTACCTTTAAAGTGGAAAAACCAAGTGACGATTGGGCTAAAATAGTAGAGGATTACCAGAAAAAATATAAGAAAGAACCCGAGGGACCAGCAAAAAACATACTTAGCTTTCCATCAGAAAAGGAGGCAATGGAATTTTTTGAATCCCAAGCAAAAGCAGAGCCACCTCGTGAATTCCTTATGCAAAAGCTGGAGAATGGTAAACCAGTTGATGATCATGTGTTTTCCTGTGGTAGTGGCCAGCTTTTTAGAGGAAGCTTAAAAGACCTTCAAACACAAGTGACACAAGCTTTAGCTGGTGAAAAAGATGAAGCGAAACGCCAAAAGCTCGAAGCCGGAAAAAATCTAATCGATCAAAGAGTGGCTGCCATGGAGAAATCAACCGATATGCGTGCCAAGATGGGAAGCATGAAAGAACAGGCGAAAGTAGAGCAAACACCGCAACAAAAAGAAGAGCACGGGCATGGGCATAGCCCTAACTAATTCCAATTGGTCCAAGTAATTAGCCTCTCCTCCAGGGAGGTTAACGTCTTTTACCCTGGATAATACCCTCCATCAGCACTTTGGACTATGCTTAGATAAATCACTCCAAGATCTCAGAAGATGATTAGACAATCAGGAACACAAGGATAGTGGGGAAAAACCATGTTAAATATCAATGTATTAAATATCAATCCAGATATCGTTTGTGCCTTAATTGAAAAAGCCAAAATATTTCATAGTAAGGAAGAGGTTACTTTCGGTGAAGAAATCCCCGATTCGGAATATGAATATGATTGGGCGCAGGTTTTAGCTGATCATCAAGATGATTTAACCTATCTTGAGGTTAGAACAACCATTAATGCCCTCGACCCCGCTCAAAAAATTGATTTACTCGCATTAATGTACCTGGGTCGAGGGGATTTCGATGCGAATGACTGGAGTGGAGCACACAAAGAGGCAAAAGCTCGCTTAGCTCCCAATTTAACGGATTATTTATTTTCCAAGCCGCTTATTGCGTCTTATTGGGAAAAATCCTTAGAGTTGTTGGGTTATTCCTGTGGGGAATGAAAGGCACGCTCTATCTCAGAAGGCCACTCGAGATCACCAAACAATGGCCCGAATACTGCAGTCCTCCCTAAAACACGGCTCCAAAATAAATTACCAAGATCAAAATGCCACCACTCATACTGGTAGGAAGTAAATCCTGCCTTATTCATTGCCTGGCTTAGTGAATGTCTTCTGTCTTTAATGCTTTTCTCTTCAACAGACAATTCACTCTGCAAATTAAAGTAATCTTTATGAGCTCTTTCTGTACAGTCATCGAAAGGTGTACCCATATCTAGCTCTTGACCAGTACTCATCTCAAACAAAGTCAAATCAATAGCACCACCACTTAAATGAGGTGAACAATAGCTATCACCTACTCGGCATGGTAAAGAGACATATTTTAACGTTTCATCATAGTTCTCTTGTTCTGTGAAATGCGAAAATTTACTACGTACCTCTTGCCTCATCCACTCAAAAAGTTTGGCCTGTACCGCTCTGGGTCTGTAAACATCCCAAACAAGAAAACCATACTCTGCCGGCAGAAAATTCAGAGCTTGCTGTAATCTGGCCAATACT
>NZ_CALJ01000242.1 GCF_000308315.1 Legionella tunisiensis
TAAAACCCCTTTAACTCTAAACCACCAGGTATTACTACTGCCACTTGGGTAAAACCCCAATTAATTGCCGAAGTTGAGTTTACTGCATGGACAAAAGAGGGGCGTTTACGCCACCCAAGTTTTAAAGGATTGCGTTTTGATAAGAAAGCCAGGAGCATTCTAAGGGAAGTGGAGAAGCCAGTGGATAAAATTAATAAAATTAGAAAAATGAGATAAAAAGAATAAAAATCTCTTAATATAAACTTACGCATCCTAATAAAATTCTCTACAAAGAAGATAAAATCAAGTAAAAAAATCTTTTTAACTATTACCAGGATATTGCTGATTTCATTCTTCCTTTTATTGAAAAACGCCCCTTGACCTTAGTACGCTGTCCAACAACGTATGAAGATTGTTTTTATCAAAAAACTTAATGAAACCAGCCTCCAAGCACTGCATCCAGTTGAAATAGCGGATATTAATCAGGGGAAAAGTGAAAATTATATTTACTTAGATGATTTAGAGGGTTTACTCAGCTTGGTACAAATGGGAGTACTGGAGATTCATCCATGGGGAAGCCGTATTGACAACCTGGAGTACCCGGATACTATAATCTTTGATTTAGATCCGGCTCCTGATATTTTATGGAAACAAATTGTTGAAGCAGCGTTTGAAATAAAAAACATTTAGACGAGTTTAAATTAAAATCCTTTGTTAAAACAACAGGAGGTAAGGGTCTGCATGTCGTTGTTCCCATTCAACCAGAATATGATTGGGATACGGTTAAAAATTTCGTTCAGGTATTTGTCCAATTTTTAGAAAAATTAAGCCAGAAAACTATACTAGCAAGATGTCGAAAACCAAAAGAAAAGGGAAAATTTTTATTGATTATTTGCGTAATCAAAGAGGTGCAACAGCCATAGCTGCCTACTCAACTCGCGCGCGGATACATGCTCCTGTAGCAACTCCCCTACATTGGGATGAATTAACTGATAATAGGTTAGATACTTTTTATACGATACGAACAATCACTGAAAGACTTCGCCATCTACAAAAAGATCCTTGGCATAATTTTTGGCAAACAAAGCAGTCCTTGCACTTAGATCAATTAGAATAAGGGGCTTTATCAGTTTATCGCCAATCAGTCGGTTCCAGGGGAATCAAAATCCACATAATGAGATAGACTAACAGCGCTGAACCACCTAAAAGAAAAAATAACGAAGAGAAACCGAATCCAGAATGGATCCATATTAAAATAAATACCTAATCCCCCGCATATCCCCGCAATTTTTCTTTCTCTACGAGAACGCCATAGCTTTCTGTAAGGCTTTGAGAGTCGATTCATAGTCGATTAACTTGAATTAGGAGGCTTTAATATACCAAATCTTGAATAGAAAGAACTAGTTTTATAGTCCTGGTTAACTAAAATAGGTATTCCGTCTTCCTTTAAAGACAGAATACCCTTCTTTCCAGGACAGCTGCCACACGTCTACTCTCAATTACGTTTAATACCAGCCTGTCGCAGACTTTGCTCACCAAATTTCCTAGCATTACTAGCCGCAGAGAGCATGTGTTTTTCAAAAATATGGAAAGCCTCTTCCATGTAATTTAAAGTTTTATGACTATTCTCTATAAACACATGAATATTCCGTTCCAGAAGATCCTCTGGTTTTCGAAGCTTCGTGAGATCTTCAGGCTTCAAATAAGACATATTTTGCAGAGTTTTCAGATTGAGCGCCATTATTTCTTGTAAAGGCTGTTGGAAGTGACGAACACTATGTTTCCACTGTTCCATTTGTTCATGCATAGTAATCTCCTTGTGTGCACTGCACAATCAAAGATTAGCTCACTAAACCAGGTTGTCAAATTTGTTATAAAAAGCAGATCACTCCATTAATGATTCTTTTAATGAAAACATTTATACATTGCCCTGTCTCTGGTTTTTGCTGTAAATGAGAATTTTTTGATTTGAAGTAGGCTATCCTATTAGAACAAATAGTAATTTTATAAGGAGATAAAAATGGGCTATTTAATCGCGTGGCTTTTAGGTGTTCCAATAAGCATATTAATATTAATTTGGTTAATATCCCACATTTGATAAAGCTCATTAGACAAGGAGAGTTATAATGGCTAAAGAATCGATAGCAGTAGCAGAGCACCCCCATTGCTTGCATACATATAAACGAATTTCATGGTCTGCCATTATCATTGGGGCTTTAGTAGCAGTAGGACTTGGTTTTCTCTTAAATCTTTTCGGATTAGCGATTGGCTTGAGTGCTTTTACAATGAGCGATACCGGAGCTAATGTGGTAGCAATTGGAGGATTACTTGGGATTCTTATCGGTATTATTTCCTCTATGCTGGCTGCAGGTTATACGGCAGGTTACCTTGGACGCTTATATTGTCCTAAACGAAATCTCGGTATCGTATATGGATTTAGCACCTGGACTTTAGCGTTAATGTTGACCGCCCTAATCAGCGTTCCTCTCATCCATCACGCCGCTAATTATACAAGCATGACCTCTCACTCAGTTGCAGTAGCAACCAACAAACCAGTGAATGTTAGTAACAAAGTGATATCAACTAGTATTAGCCCTCAGCATCAGCACAGCCGTTCGAAAACGATGAATGTAAACGCTCCAACAGAAACTTTAGCATGGAGTGTATTTTGTGTATTTATTCTATTTTTTGTTAGCGCTGTATCTTGCTGTTTTGGTGCTTGCTGGGGAATGAGTTGTTATCGAGACGATTAATCATTTTACTTCGAGCCCTCTCCACTATGGAAAGGGCTTGTTATCACTCGAAATACCTCTCTGAATACAGATTTCATGATTAAAAAATAGTCATATTAAAAATCCTTATTTGGCTATAATTAATTAGGAATACATGGAGGTAGTTATGACTAAGACGAGCAAAAAGCCCCAATCTTATGCCGTCGCAAGAAAACTATAAAAAGGGACGGAAAACAAGAGTACGCTGGTCGGCAGTGAACGAAGTAATTCTAAAAATACATCTCACCTGAATCGCAATCCAGAAAAGAAAGCCCTTTTTTCGCTGCTACCTATCCTAAAATAGAAAAAATGTCGATAGTTACGATGAAGAGAATGATGGTTTTTAAAATTTCACCTTCGTTTCATCAATAAGAAGAACAGGCACGAAAAATTAAAAGGAATTAAGGTGCTATTTAGTTGCTAACGAATTTGAACAGGCGTAGTTGATCTCTCCTCTTCTAGTAGTATTCTTCTATTTTATTGAAGTCTATTCTTGGAGAAGATGAATGCTTTATTTATGGCTCAAGTACATTCACATTTTAAGCTCTACTCTGTTATTTGGCACTGGATTTGGTACAGCATGTGTTTTGCTTTATGGGCACTCTACAAAAACATCTCAACCATGGCAGTTTGTAATCAATATGTCGTGTTAGTAGATTGGCTATTCACCGGGATCTCTGGTTTTGTACAAGCACTAACGGGACTCTGGATGGTTTATTTAGCAGGATATTCCTTCCAATATCTATGGATTTGGGGAGCAATCGCTGGATATATTCTTGCAGCCTGTTGCTGGTTTCCTGTTGTCTATTTTCAAATTAAGTTACGTGATATTGTTCTCACTGCAGTAAAAAACAAAACTCCACTGCCCGCTGAATATTTCTACTATTTTCGTAGGTGGTTTATTTTAGGCTGGCCTGCATTTCTCAGTTTATTGATCGTTTTTTATTTTATGGTAATGAAACCAATTTTAAACATAGCCATTCATTTTTATCGGAATACTACACGTACTTTCACTATGTTAATAATCAAGCAAGACGGCACTGCTTACTTCACCAACATTAGCAGCGGTAACCTACTGAAATTATTTAGTCTATTCAATAAATAATTATTTGTTGCTCTTTTTCTTCCTTTTTAGTTTTGTTGTAGACGTTAGTTTTGTTGTAGACGCCAGAGGAGATTGCATTATATCCAAGATAGTTTTCATAGGATCCATGTCTGTAGGGGATTCCAATAACATCTTACTCATAATTGGCAATGCCGGAGAGTGCATCGGTAAATTCATAGACTTAGCTATATTATTCATATTTTCTTGTATAACATTGGTGGTGGGAAGTTCCATCCATTTATTAAAAAGCTTATTAGTCGAGTTGACATAATTAAGCATGTTATTGGTAAACATATTCCAAAAGCGAATTTGCTTATTGATTAAGGTCATCTGAAAATCAAACCAATAATTATTCTCCAATATTTTCATACTATTGAGCCATTGCCCGGGAATATATTGTTCTGAATTCTTTTCAGATAATTTCGTCTTTCCTTTGCTAATCATAAAATTCCTTATCTGATATCCAACTCGGTTTTAAGTGGACTATTTAAACTATAGGTGACGATTGAATGAACTGCCAAAAGATATGTTAATCATCGCTTTTTAAAGACATCAATGGAAGCAAATTAGCTTATAGTTCACACAACATCTATTTTTAAACTATGCTTAATGATAAATAACCAAGGAGGTAGAACAAAATGGACACATCAACTAAACGAGCAACTACTGCACATGCACAGAAAAAGTCCTCTCTTAAAACAAGTGCTCATAATGGCCGCAGTAAAGCACATATTGGTGAGGCCGCAAATCATTTATTACATGAAGGAAAAAACTGGCCAATGAAGCTTATGAAGAAGGCTTAAATAAACTGGAAGGTGTACAAGGTGAACTTAAAGAGTATTCCGATGAACTTTTGAAGAAAGTACAAAAAACCCACTAACTTCTTTATTAATAGCAGGGGGAGTAGGATTTTTACTGTCTCTTTTATTAAAAATAAATGAATATTATTGAGCACGTAGAGGGACTTGTTTCAGGGAAAATACGTATTATTAAACTAGTCACTCGCATTATTAAACTTGAGGCAAAATTAGCAGGGTTGAGTATTTATCCTCTGTTGCTCAATGTATGTCTTTTATTAATTACACTCACTACGCTGTGGCTATCCGCCATGTTGTTACTTGGGTATTTATTTACTCAGCTCTTTGGTAATACCTTTCTAGGAATTTTTATTGTCTTACTATTTAACCTAGGCTTTTCTTTTCTATTAGCAAACTATTTAAGATCCAATTTAGAAAAGATGAGTTTCAAAAAACAAGAGCCTATTTTGCCAGGCAGAATGCCCATGAAAAACTCCCGAAAACAACTGATTGTCAAAATTGAAAAACTAGACAAAAATTTGCATCAACAACAAATGAAGGTGCAAAAACATTACCGTTGTTTGACGAGCTTTATCAACTCTACTGATGTCCTCATTGGTCTTATACCTGCTTTTATGATTGGCTGGGGAAGTACCAAGGGAAGCTTTATAAAAATATGCTTAAATACATAATTCGTGTAGAACTCTTCACAATTCTCGCTGCTCTCAGCAAGAAACTGATTAAGTAAACACGCTTACCCATAACTTATAATATTTTAGTAAAGAGTCTGAAACAGGCGCTGCGTCGGACATTGGTACGAACTCAAATACTATTATCGACTCTAACAGTGACAATACTAACGTCCTGAGCAATAAAATAGATCGTGGAAGTTATAATTTAAAGTGATTTTCCGCACCAAGATTATTACCACGACTAAACTCATAATCTTATTTTTTAACAATGACCGCACCTTTATTTGGCATTTTTTCTACATATTCTTTTATATTCTTCTTCTAATTTTTTAAACCTTCATCAGATAATTTATCCAAATCTAAAATAGATTTGCGGGCATTCTTTTTAGATTTGATTAATTCATCAATTTTTAAGTTAAGAATTTTTGTATCACGATTTTGTGTATTCTGAATTAAAAACACCATTAAAAAGGTAATAATGGTTGTACCAGTATTAATTATAAGCTGCCAGGTATCCGAAAAATTAAATAAAGGGCCTGTAATAAGCCAAACCAATATCAAACTCAATGCGATTACAAAGCACCAAGAACGCCCCACAGCATCCGAGATCCTCTTCGCAAAATTATTAAAATGGTTAGAGTTGTCTTTAATCTTCATAATGATTCCCTGCTCCTCTAAGTATTCTAAACTACTCCTCTTTGTCGGTATCTTTCTAAATATAGCAAACTCACTCTTAACTCTCACTTTGCAATAACTAACCATTGCTTAATGGTTTAAATTATCATAATTTAAGAATAAGCAATTTTTATTCTGGAACCCCCTGACAGGGTTTTAACAGAAAATTCAAGCAATTGCTTTTCACCCTGAAAAGCTGTTAACAATACTCTCACATCTTATCCACAGCTTACTCCCATTTTGTTCTCTTGATTTTTTCAAAAAACACAATATATTGTTTTTATAAAAACAAAATACCACCAGATATGGTGTATTTAAGATTGTATTCAGCAACGATTTATTCTATATTTTAAATATGGATCCAACTAATCTTAAGGATTGAAATTAGTTGGGTGGCCAAACAACACCGTGGAGAAAACATGTCTGAGATTCTTGAGTCGGTAAAAGATGTACCGCAAACAAGTCAACTGGAATTGACCGCTATTGCCCCAGGTTTGCTGAAAACCATAAAGCGCAATGGTAAAGTTGTTAGCTATGATGATAACAAAATCAAAGTTGCCATTACTAAAGCGTTTATTGCTGTAGAAGGCGGCAATGCTGCAGCATCCAATAGAATTCATCAACAAATTGATGAAATCACTCAACGGGTTACTCAAGCCTTTAAACGTCGTCATCCAAGTGGCGGTAGTATTCATATCGAAGACATCCAGGATCAAGTAGAGTTGGCTTTAATGCGCAGCAGTCAGTACAAAATTGCGCGTGCTTATGTACTCTATCGTGAAGAACATCGTAAAGCCCGAGAAGTAGTACTAAAACAACAAGCCAAGGATAACAAGGTACCACTCATCACGATGCCCGATGGTGAATTGAAACCATTGGATATGGCGCGTGTAAATACTATTGTTGCCGAAGCCTGTCGTGAATTGGATAATGTTAAAGCAGAACCTGTTATTAAAGACGCTTTGCGTAATCTTTATAACCAGGCCAAATTAGAAGACGTACATAAAGCCTTAATTATGGCTGCTCGTACCCTCGTAGAAAAAGAGCCCAACTATAGCTATGTCAGCGCTCGTTTACTCCTGGACAGTCTACGTGCCGAAGCATTAAATAAATTAAATATACAGACAGAAGCCACCTTCGATGAAATGGCAGCCCTCTACCCAGCTTATTTCAAAGCCTATATTACCCAAGGGATTACCCAAGGCATGCTCGAACACAAATTGGCTGATTTTAATTTAGATAAGTTGGCCAAAGCATTGTTACCTCAGCGCGACATGAAATTCACTTATTTAAGCCTACAGACGCTTTATGATCGCTATTTCATTCACGAGCATGGTGTCCGCTATGAATTACCACAGGCCTTCTTTATGCGTGTAGCCATGGGTTTAGCAATTCGTGAGCAAAACAAAGATGATAAAGCAATCGAATTTTATCTACTGCTATCCTCTTTCGACTATATGTCTTCGACGCCGACACTCTTTAACTCAGGTACAGTCAGACCTCAATTATCAAGCTGCTATTTGACTACCATCCCTGATCATTTGGATGGAATTTACAGCGCAATCAAAGATAATGCCCTCCTCTCTAAATTTGCCGGCGGCCTTGGCAATGATTGGACTCCTGTTCGTGCTATGGGAGCACACATCAAAGGCACTAATGGTAAATCACAGGGGGTTGTACCTTTCTTAAATGTTGCTGACGCAACTGCCGTTGCAGTAAACCAAGGTGGTAAGCGTAAAGGGGCAGTTTGTGCGTACCTCGAATGCTGGCATCGCGATGTAGAAGAGTTTCTTGAGTTACGTAAAAATACCGGTGACGACAGACGTCGTACGCATGACATGAATACCGCCCTATGGATCCCTGACTTATTCATGAAACGTGTGCATGAAGAAGGTGAATGGACCTTATTCTCTCCTGATGAAGTTCCTGAATTACATGATGCCTACGGAAGCGAATTTGAAGCTCTGTACACTCGATGTGAAGAAAGAGCACAGCGTGGTGAAATTAAAAATGTTAAAAAGATTTCCGCTCTTAAATTATGGCGCCGTATGCTTTCCATGTTATTTGAAACCGGTCATCCATGGTTAACTTTTAAAGATCCATGCAACCTGCGCTCACCTCAGCAGCACGCAGGAGTGATCCACAGTTCCAATCTATGTACAGAAATTACACTCAATACTTCACAGGATGAAATTGCAGTCTGTAACTTAGGTAGTGTCAACTTGCCTGCCCATATTCATAATGGCAAACTTGACCGCGAAAAATTAAAACGTACTATCACTACTGCTATTCGCATGCTTGATAATGTAATTGATATTAATTATTACTCTGTACCACAAGCACGCAACTCTAATCTGCAACATCGTCCAATTGGCCTGGGTTTGATGGGCTTCCAGGATGCACTTTATACACTCAAAATTGATTATACCTCTAAAAAAGCCATTGAATTTGCTGATGAATCAATGGAGTTAATCAGTTACTACGCTATTGAAGCTTCCTGTGAATTAGCGAAAGAACGAGGTAGTTATTCAAGTTATGAGGGTTCTTTGTGGAGTAAAGGGATTCTACCAATTGACTCCATTAATTTGTTACAGCAAACTCGCAATAAATACCTTGAGCAAGATCGCTCACAACGCCTGGATTGGGAAGATTTACGTGTCAAAGTACGTACTCAGGGCATGCGTAACTCGAATGTGATGGCCATCGCACCAACAGCCACCATTTCCAATATTTGTGGTGTATCACAATCCATTGAGCCAACCTATCAAAATCTCTACGTGAAGTCTAATTTGTCTGGCGAATTTACGGTGATTAATCCTTATTTGGTCGCTGATTTGAAAGCACTTGGCCTATGGGATGAAGTCATGGTTAATGACTTGAAATATTTCAATGGCAGTGTGCAACCTATCAGCCGTATTCCTACTGAATTGAAAGCGCGTTATGCAACAGCGTTTGAAATTGATCCGATGTGGCTAGTAGAGGCTGCTTCTCGCCGCCAGAAATGGATTGATCAAGCCCAATCGCTGAATATTTACATGGCTCAGCCATCCGGTAAAAAACTTGATCAATTATATAAACTTGCCTGGGTACGCGGTTTGAAAACAACTTACTATCTACGCAGCCTGGGTGCTAGTAATGCAGAAAAATCCACCGTAACTGACGGGGCACTCAATGCAGTCAAGATAGAACCAGAACCTAAAGTATGCTCTATTCTGGATCCTGACTGTGAAGCTTGCCAATAATGAGGAGAATTTGATGTCAATAACAACTTTAGAATCGATGAAAGCACCCAATCATATGGGTGCTACTGGCTTGGAAGCTTTGGAAATGGGGGCTGGCCGCATTCATGTTGATGACAAGCAAATTATCAACTGTCGAGCTGATTTAAACCAGTTAGTCCCTTTTAAATATACATGGGCTTGGGATAAATACTTAACAGCCTGCGCTAATCACTGGATGCCCAATGAAATTAATATGAGCGCTGATGTGGCTTTATGGAAAGATCCGAATGGTTTAACTGCAGACGAACGATTGATTATTTTACGCAATCTGGGGTTTTTCTCAACAGCTGATTCTTTGGTAGCCAATAACCTGGTCTTGGCCGTTTACCGTCATATTACCAACCCAGAATGTCGTCAATACTTGTTACGTCAAGCCTTCGAAGAGGCACTTCATACACACGCCTATCAATATGTTATCGAAAGTTTGGGGTTAGATGAGGCCGCTGTATTTAATATGTATCGCGAGATCCCTTCTGTTGCTACAAAAGCTGCGTGGGCGCTGCCTTTTACCCAAAGCCTGAGTGATCCTAATTTCCATACGGGTACTCCAGAAGATGATCAACGATTATTACGGGATCTCATTGCCTTCTATGTCGTTTTTGAGGGTATCTTCTTCTATGTGGGCTTTACACAAATCCTATCTATGGGTAGACGCAACAAAATGGTCGGTACATCTGAGCAATTTCAATATATTTTGCGTGACGAATCCATGCACATGAACTTTGGTATCGATGTCATTAACCAAATAAAAATTGAAAATCCTCATTTGTGGACACCTGCTTTTAAAGAGGAAATCATCCAATTGATTAAAGAAGGTGTAGCATTGGAATATCAATACGCTAGAGATACCATGCCACATGGTATTTTGGGCATGAACGCAGAAATGTTTGAAGAGTATTTGCATTTCATCGCTAACCGTCGCCTTAGCCAAATTGGTTTACCAGAACAATACCCAGGTGCCGAAAACCCATTCCCCTGGATGAGTGAAATGATGGATCTCAAAAAAGAGAAAAATTTCTTTGAAACTCGCGTGATTGAATATCAAGCTGGTGGAACTCTCAGCTGGGATGATGAAGATAACTAACGTGAGTTCGACATAAAAGCATTTTTATGTCGCTAAACGAACATTATCCCATAGACTCAAATCATCACAACAAACCATATTCGATAAGAATCAGCTTGTTGTGATTAACACACAAACTCCATCCACTCTCCCCGATTGCTCTGGTTGCTACACTAATAATTTGATAGATTTACAGAGTCAACTTGAGGGAGAAAAAATTGCAAGTAGAAACCCTAAATAAAGAAACCACCCGAGAAAGCTATCAAACTACAGCGGTGGCGTTTGCTCGTAATGTAGCAGAACTCGCCCCTACTGGCTCGATCGAAAAATTTATCAACTTCTTGCCTCCGAACGCTAAAATTATTGATATTGGCTGCGGTGCAGGTAGAGATGCAAAACTATTTAGTGCTGTGGGTGCTGAGGTTTTAGGAATTGATTTTAGCTCTAATCTTATCGACATAGCGCAACAATATGCTCCTTTAGCACAATTCCAAGTCATGGACATGGAGACCATGAGCTTTCCTGAAACCTCTTTTGACGGCGCTTGGGCAGCCTGTTCTTTGGGGCATCTACCTAAAAAGTCACTACCTGCCGTGCTTAAAAAAATTCATTCCCTTTTAGCAGAACAAGGGTATTTTTATTTGGCACTTAAAAAAGGCCACGGTGAAATGCTGGAAAATGATGCGCGCTATGGCAGCGATGTGAAGAAATTCTGGTCTTATTATGAGGAAGAAGAATTAAAAGATAGATTACAAGAAGCTCATTTTGAGATAATTGATTTCGCCACAGTGGCAATCAATCATCACTACCAAACACATCCAGCCATCCGGGTTTTTTGCCGAAAATTGACATAAAACGCTCTCCTTCAGCATAATGCTGAAGGAGAGAAAGCTTCATTATTAATTATTCCTTATTAATATTAAGTTCACGAAGCTTTCCTTTACTTTCAGCTTTCTTAGGTATAGTTACCCACAACATACCTT
>NZ_CALJ01000241.1 GCF_000308315.1 Legionella tunisiensis
AAAGGTGTTTGCCTATTTTAACCAAGAGCAATAACCACCCCAGGGTGGTTTTTGTTTAGAGGAACCACATATTATGAGCTTGGAGCGTTACCATCAAAAAAGGAATTTTAATAAAACTTCTGAGCCTAAAGGGAACGTACATCATTACCAGCAACACCGCTTTTATATCCAAAAGCATGCAGCTTCTCATCTTCATTATGATTTTCGTCTCGAATTAGATGGTGTTCTCAAAAGTTGGGCAATCCCCAAAGGACCTTCTTTAGATCCGAGTGTCAAACGTTTAGCCATACACGTTGAGGATCACCCTATCGAATACGGCAACTTTGAGGGCATTATTCCCAAAGGAGAGTATGGTGGAGGCACCGTGATGCTCTGGGACAAAGGAGAATGGGAATCGCTGGATAAAAATCCCCTGCAAGCTTATAAAAAAGGACACCTACGTTTTGAATTGCATGCAGAAAAACTTGGAGGTCGATGGGATTTAATCCGGTTCAAAAAAGAAGATAAATCCTGGTTTCTTATTAAATATAAGGACAATTATGCCCGAAAAGATGATTATGATATTACTACCGAAGAAACCAAGAGTGTTCTTAGCCAACAATCAATCGAGGAAATTGAAAAAATTATCAAGCCATTTGGACCAAGACCGGGTTAAAAACCTAAAAACCAAAAAATCCATATTAATCTGCCATCCGCTAGTATGCCAGAAACAATTTCACCACAATTAGCCACCCTGGTGGGTAAACCACCATCAGGTGAGAATTGGCTACATGAAATTAAGTTGGATGGTTATCGGATTATTGCTTTTAAGCATGGCAAACAAGTACGTCTCATGTCGCGAAATAATAAAGATTGGACCACTAAATTTCAAACTATCATGAAAGCTATTGAGAAAATACCTATAACTAGACTGATCCTCGATGGCGAAATTGTCCTTTTTGATGAACAAAATAGATCAAGTTTTCAATTATTACAAAACGCCTTGGACTCAGACGATAATTCACCTTTTATTTATTATGTATTTGACCTACTTTATTATGATAAATGGGATGTGCGTTCTCTTTCCCTTTTAGACAGGAAAGCCTTATTAGAACCTTTACTAACATCTAAAATACCTAATTTGCATTTTAGTGATTATATCCTGGGGGAGGGTAAAGAGATTTTTGCCTATGCCTGCGATTTGGGTTTAGAAGGTATTGTTTCCAAATTTGCAACCAGCACCTATATTACAAGACGTTCTAAATCATGGTTAAAAGTTAAATGTCTAAAACGTCAAGAGTTTGTTATTGGGGGGTTCAGCCCGCCTAAAAATTCACGAAATTGCTTTGGCTCGCTCTTTTTAGGGCTTTATGATAAAGAGGGAAATTTTATCTACAATGGTAATGTTGGCACAGGATTTAGCGAGGCCTCGTTAAGAGCAATCTATGAGGAGTTAAAAAACACATTGTTACTAAAAACC
>NZ_CALJ01000240.1 GCF_000308315.1 Legionella tunisiensis
TTAGCGCTTCTCTAAGTAAGACATACGCCTTTTGATTCTTAGAATCAGGAATAACATAATAAGGCTTATCAAAATATAAATTATCAATCTCAGCCAATTCAATAAACTCTTCAATATCGATCGATTTATAAAGCTCCGGACTCGCTTTTTCAAATGCTTCTTCGTCTACAATAATGTAATTTCCCTTATCGAACTCATAACCTTTTACAACTTTCTCCCAAGGAACTTCCTTATCGGTATTAGCATTAACTCGCTTATAACGAATACGTGATTGGTCGCGGGAATCCAATAAATGAAAATGTAAATCCTTTTTTTCTTCAACAGGAATAATCTGGACCGGAATAGTCACAAGACCAAAAGAAATATCCCCTTTCCATATAGATTTCATAACATTCTATTCCAAATATCAAACTTTCTTTAATTATAGGCTTTCAATCTAGTGATCAACTAAAATATTACGCTCAATACCAAATCCGGATGATATTAATGAATATTGCAAGAACAGAATTTATGGTTCTGTTGAAAACAGAAGAGCTAAGTTATACTGAAAAATGATGTTCTGGTTAATGAATAAACTGCATGAAAAAATACATCCTATGATTGGGATTGGTTTAAGAGCCCCCCATTACTATCAAATCGTTGAGGAAAAACCTGGTATTGATTGGCTAGAGGTTCATACAGAGAATTTTATGTTCAGCGGAGGGCCTTTATTAGACCTTCTGTTTTCTATTCGACAACATTATCCTCTCAGCTTTCATGGCATTGGTTTATCTTTGGGTTCTGCCCAAGGTATTTCTAAAGAGCATCTAAAACGAATTAAAATCCTTCTTAAGCGATTTGAGCCTTTTTTACTGTCAGATCATTTGTCTTGGAGCTCTACAGAGTATGCTTATTTACCCGATCTATTGCCTATTCCTTATAATAAAGAAAGCTTGACAGTTATCGCTAATAATATTGATGATGCTCAAAATTACTTACAAAGAACTTTGTTGATAGAGAATCCATCTTCTTATATAGAATTCCAAACATCTACTTATCCGGAAGCTGAGTTTTTGGCAGAATTAGTTAAGCGCACTGGTGCTAAAATTTTATTGGATATAACCAATATTTTTGTCTCTTGCTTTAATCATGGCTGGAATCCTCACGAATACATTCAAGCAATTCCACATGAAGCTGTGCAAGAAATTCATTTGGCGGGCCATTCTGTTCATGTACAAGATGAAAAGAATAGCTTGCTTATAGACACGCATGATGATTATGTATGCCAGGATGTATGGGAATTATATCGATATGCTATAAAATATACCGGTATCATTCCCACTTTATTAGAGTGGGATGCAGCAATCCCAGATTTGAAAGTCTTATTGAATGAGGCAAAAAATCAATTAACTATGTCGACAATTAAACAAATTCAGCAGGATTTTCATGAAAGCGTACTCGATCGAAAGAGTACAACCATGATTAATCAAATTCGCCACAATCAAATTACTCCAGAATTTAGATTTAGCGTTTATCGTAATACCATTTTACAAAATCTGCGTCATGCTTTAGAGCTAACGTTCCCTGCAATTTGGCAATTAGTGGGCAAGGAATGTGCGGATAGTTTGGCATGGGCCTTTGTCCAAGATAAATCTAACCTGCCCGTGACCAATTGTTTAGATGATTGGGGGGAGAAATTTCCTCAATTTTTACAAACTATAAAACCTATCGCACATCTTTCTTATTTGAAGGATATAGCACAATTAGAATGGTTGAGGCATTTAAGTCTTTATGCAGCTAATTATCGTGCTCTTTCCCCGATAAAATTACAGCAATATTTAGATAACTACCTATTAGAGGACTTGCGTTTAATATTGAATCCAACCGTATTTTTATATACATCTCCTTATTCTTTAAAAAGTATTTTTGATCTGATAGACGCGACTATTGAAAAAGAAAAATTGATTTACAGTTAATACCTTGTTATGTAGTCATTAGCCGTCAATATAATCAGGTCTTGAGCCATTGGATTTCAGAAGAGATGTTTCACTTTTTTAATTGTTTAAAAAATCGCCTTACAATAAGCCAATCCTATGAATACCTTTTGCAGATGACCCCAAGTTTTGATTTGGTTACGGCCTTAGAATTCATGTTAAAAAATGGATTATTGTGGAAATGCATCCACTGACTAGTATCAGGCTAGTACTACTAAATCTATCGCATTTTCAACGCCAGATACATTCCTCGCTTTGAGTTCTGTTTTTGGCTTGGCACTCACATAACCTTGCTTTAGAGCTTCATCCCAAGTTTCTATAGTAGTCAATGCCCGTGAATGTTCAGTTTTATTATGTTTTTCAAGTTTAGCCGCTAAATTGGTGGTCTCCCCAATTACCGTATATTCCAATCGGTCCGCATTACCAATAACCCCGAAGATAACTTCACCTACAGCGAGTCCGATACCTATATCGATAACCATCCCACCTTTTTTCGTTGCGATTCATTCCAGGTAGCTATAGCAACCAAGATGTCATCAACTGTCCTTAATGCATCTGCAGCGTAGGTATCTGAAGGAGTTACCGCACCAAAACTTGCCATAATGCCATCACCCATAAACTTATCAATCGTTCCATTATATTTTTGGATAATAGGTAGCAATAAGCGCTGATAATCTCCCAGTAAACATACCAGTTCACTTGGCGACAGTAATTTTGAAGCTTTAGTAAAACCGCGCATATCAGTAAACATGGTGGCTGCCCGACGGATTTCGCCATACCCAGCCTCTAAAGATAATTCAGAGTGCGTGATTTTTTCGACCACTCCTCTATCAAAAAACGTGCGAGATCTTTTGCTGCTGTTGTTTGCTCCACAGCCTGATAAAGAGTTTCCTTTGCACGTTCAAGTACCAATGCAATAATTACCGTTACCAGTAATATTGACAAAATGACGTCAAATACAGCACCTAAATATACACTAGCAGTAGATGCATAGGTTACATAATCCCATGTAATAACATTCATACCAGCGCTAGCTAAAGTTTGCCATACAATAATATTCCAGCCGATAGCTGCTGTAAGGCCTGAAAGTATTACCCATTTGGGTTCAAAACGCAGCGCACGTAATGCAATCAAAATAAACACATAATTAATATGAGTATTTTTAAGATTAATCGTCGCGGTGGTTTCGTATTGCAAATAGTAGAGCCAAATAATAAACAATAGCACTACCATTTCAGCGATTATCGAAAATCCAAGAAATAATGGGGTTAATTGATTGGTATAGGCAAACCAGAGCCGTACCAATATAAGAATAGTAAATAGTGACAACCCTAAGGAGGACGCGTGCACCGAGACACCAGGAGAATAGCTTACTGGGGTAAAACAATGGATAATAAGTAATAAAACTATAACAGCAATTTGTACGGTCGCAACAAACAGTTCACTTCTATATTGTTGAGCAGCCATTTCTTGTCTAATACGAAGCGGTAATTGAGCGTGTTTAAGCACTCTTTCCTCCCGCTATACGATCACACAATCCTTTAGGCATCATGATAAATTCTTCTGGATCACCACCCACTATTGCTTGAGACGCGCAAGAATGTTTAGAAGTAGCGCAATCATTTTTCGACTGCACGTACTACACCATAGCAACGCTCACGCTCTCCCAGTTTCGGTTTTGTGGAAAGCCAATTTGTATTTGTATACACAGCAACAAATGTAGCTCCCAGTGCAGCCGCAATAACTACGGTATTTTGTATCTGGCGTTTCTTCATATGCTTTCCTTTGCATCTACAATATACTGGCGTTCTTCATCACTTTAGCATTTTTGCAGTTTGTGTCGCAAAACAATTTCGATAGAAATCTGAAGCACATAATTAAATTCCTGAAAATTCAGCTGGTTTTTCTAAAATATTAGTTTCTTTGGATTGTTTTAGTTTGCCTATCAACCCAATCATCATACCGATCAAAATCAAACTTCCCCCTATAAGCTGAGCTTTTCCAGGCAATACCCCTAAAATAAAAAATGAAAAGAAAATAGAGGATAGCGGAACAAGCGATGAACTAATCGTAATCTCAGGAAGTTTGGCGTATTTTATTGCCTGACAATAAAAATAAATATTAAGCGCAACGATTACGACTCCATAAAAAAGCATCCATTTCCATAGGAAAGGAGAGAAAAGATCTGCAAAATGAGACCATCCAAACATCAACAAGACAATTGAAAAGAAAATAATAGTACCCACAAACATGCGGAAGATATTAAATATTTTAATTGGTAAAATATTGATGGCATGAAATCCGATCAATGTCGAGAAAGTACTTGATATTACAGCAAATAATATACATGTTTCACCTAAAAAAGGCACTATTGAAAACAAGCTCTTATTAATCATTCCAGATGATTTTTGATAAGTAATTATAGATGCATTTTCGAAATTCTGTAGGAGAATAATCGACGCAACACCTATTACTGTAAGTAGCGAACCAACTAATAAATTGAATTTAGGTTTTTCTCGAAAGAAAACCCACCCAGAAAATAAAGTCAGTGGAATTTGCAGGGTTGATATGAGTACTGCATTAATAACATTGGCGTATTTGATCCCAATAAAATATAACGTTGGTGTCAAAAAACCTGAGCTCAACGCAGCTAAAAGAATGAAGAGTGATTGCCTAGCAGTTATTTCTTTTACATTAAAATATCGAATATCTCGATAAGATATAATGCTCATTGTTATAAACCCTATCAAATTTCCCAAAAACAAAACATTACAAAAGGAAATAGGATTATGGCCATGTATTGGATAGTTTTTACCAAGCTGAATGAGTTTTGCGATCACCGGGGTAGCAGTACTTAGTATAATATTGCTTAAAAAATATATATGATTCCTTTAGAACGTGACGAAAGTAGCATAGTTGCCCCAAAAAATATTTTTGTAAGCAAAGCCAAGGTCAACCAACCCAATTTAGAGAACGGCTGCCTATTTCTTGTGTTCCAGATAATCTTCAACAACGTCACCATAAGGGAGTGTTAAATCAGTTATAAAATGAGAAACGGAAACGATTTTTTAATATAAAAATTTGCAATAGGTGCTAAGGCGTGGGGATGGAGCTCCAGGCTACCTGGTCCAGTCCATGCCCCCTTTACAGTAATGTCCTGCAGATAGGTCCTGGTTAACTGATTCACTTCAGGGGTGCCATCAACACCAGGAATATTTTTAAGCAAGAACACGGGCTTCTTCATAGACTCCAACACTTTTTCTTTATCGAGCGGATGATGCTTATATCCCATGGTTGCTGTAGCAATTCTAATACTGCCATAATTAAGAATGCCAATTAGCGTGTCTTCTTCAACGACTAATTTTGGTTTAGCCAGTTTTTTCGGAAACCCCCATATTTCACGGCCGCCAGCAATAGGAGCATGGCAGTCGAGAAACATGGAAATCGTAAATCCGCCTTCTTCACCCTTATATCGCACAGGTACAACTTGACCAGACTCCGTATAATCACCAAATCCAGTTGAATCAGGCATGCGAATAAACTCAAATTTAATAACGGGTTCAATTAACTCCAAAGGCGGCGGCAATATCGCTTGCAAGAGCTCAGGATCGGTTTCGTAAGTGATAATAAAAAATTCGCGGTTTATAAACCGGTAAGGGCCTGCTGGGTAAGTATTTATCCAGCGGGGAGCCGGCATATCAAATTCATTATTAATCAATGATTTCTCTTTGCCTAAATGTTTTTATTCATAGTCGTGACCTCATCCTGTAAGCTTATCTAGGGTCCGATGCTCGTAAATCAACGCTTTTCGACTCAAGCTAGCGATATGGCAACAGACCCTATTATTAATAGAACAATGAGCAACTGTTTATGATTTCTTTTTGGCTACCAGTTTAAAATCAACTTTAACGTCGTCTTTTATTTCATCAGTACTAGCCCAGTCACCCTGGCCAACGCCGAAGGTACTGCGTTTCAAGGTGGTACTTCCTTGGACAAGGGCCATTCCTGGTGAGGTTTCTTCTGCCGTGAATGTTAAAGTCACAGGCGCAGATTTATCACGGATAGTCAGAGTCCCAATGGCTTGATAAGTTTTATCCCCGGTCTTATTAAACTCCGTTGCCTTAAATTCTGCTTTGGGAAACATCTGTACATTAAAAATCGGGGGTAATCAAGGTGTTCTTGACATCTGCGTAATCCGCAGAAACGGAATTCATATCGACTATAATATCTATCTTGCTGGTTTTATAATTACTGGGGTCAACAAAAATCGCACCAGTAAATTTTTAAATTGGCCTTTGACCGGCGCCCCATTTTGGGTAGCAGTAAAGCTAAGACTGCTTTCACTTGGTATAATTTCCCATTCTGGTATCGCAGCACTCGCAACAAGAGGGATTAACGCCAGCATGATTGAAACGAACCATTTGTTTAAAAGATTAATCGGGTTCATGACAGCATTCTCCTTAAGACGTCGTCCTTATCAATAAAATGATGCTTTAAAGCAGCAGCAACATGAAGCGCAATAAAAGCAATTAAAGTGTATCCTAGCCATTCATGAATCTCTTGGAATAAAAGCCTTAATTCTTCATTGGGTGCTATCAGGTTAGGTAGGGTAAACAAACCAAAGAAGGAGGCAGGTAAGCCCGCGGCAGAGGTAATGAGCCACCCGGTAATTGGTAAAGCAAACATGAAACCGTAAAAAGCCCAATGAACTGCTCGTGCCGCAAACTCTTCCCAGGCCGGAATAGATAAATGGGGGGTAGTATTTGCAAAACGCCATATGATTCGAATAATGGCCAGTGCTAATACGAGAAAGCCATATTCTTTGTGCCAACCATACAATTTAAGTTTTTGGAGGCTGACTGGCAGCTCAACCATATAAATACCCAGGATAAGAAGTCCAATCATTAAAATCGCTAGAATCCAATGTAGGGAAATAGCAACAACGCCGTATTTATCGGTAGTATTTTTTATTCTCATGATAACCCTCATTGAGTATCTTTATACGCTTCAGCATTAATTTCTATCTTTACTTCATCGCCTACATCCGGTAGTAAAGTCTTGATACCAAAATCAGAACGTTTAAGAGTGGTCGTGGCAGTAAAACCTGCTGTCATTTTCTCAGTAATAGGATTTTTTCCTACTTTATTCAGCGTTACATTCAGTGTCACTGGGTGAGAAACGCCATGTAAGTCAAGTGTGCCGTAAACTTTGGCAGTGGTTTTACTAAGGACATCTACCTTATTACTAACAAAGGTTGCTGTAGGATACTTGGCAACATCAAAAAAAGCTTGCCCTTAAGATGTTTATCAAGTTCGGGGATTCCGGTAACAATATCAGCCAATTTAATCGTCGCATTGACCTTACTATTTTCTGGCTTATCCTTATCCAGGGTTACAGTACCATTGACATACCATTTACCCGCTTGCGTTGAAAATCCTAAATGCGAAATTTGCCATAAAATATAGCTATGCTCAGGATCAAGCGTTAACGTTTCTGCCGCTGCATGCAACACAGAAATTGGCAATATCAGCAAGCCAACCAAAAAATAGCGTATTAATTTTTTACCATCACGAAACTCCCTTTCATTGTGTCTTCTCTCTATTCAAGATTAGCCGACAACTGCTAACCTCGAGTAAGCAAGCAACTAATAGGTTGCTTTGGGTCTTTATCTATCAGCTGAATTCGATTAAGACTTTTTGTCAGCAGTTAAACTGCCACCTACTAATTTTTCACATAGCCCCTTAGGAACGAAAAGAAAGGCATCAGGTTGGGCATCTTTAGTCGAAGAGCCAGCACAAGAAGCGGTTGCTGTTGCACAATCATTGAGTCCCGCTCTAGCAACACCATAACATTTTTCTGAGCTTGCGGCAGCTGAATCGGTAGCAGCACCGATAGAGGGGGTTGCTGCCAGTACTAAAAAAGCAGTCATTGCTGATTTAATTAAGTTGTTTTTATCTATCATGGCAACTCCTTATTCCAGGTGTTTTAAATTTTTCTTTTAGTCACTAATCCAATTTCTATCTAACTTCCTTATTTGATCTTACATTTTCCTCCTGTGATGAAATTTCTGTGATTAGCAGGTTGTTAGCACGGAATGTAAAATACGACCAAATCCAATTTACAATAACACTTAGGCGATTTCTGGCACCTAGCAGGAAAGAGACATGAACTCCACCCCAGAACCACCAGGCAACCTCGCCATTAATTTTAATCGTATTAAATTCTGCAACAGCAAATTTACGACCAATTGTAGCCAGACTTCCTAAATGAATATATTTAAACGGTTTGGATGTTGCTTTTCTATATACCCTATCGGAAATAATTTTAGCCACATAGCTCCCTCCCTGTTTTGCGGCAGGAGCCAAGCCTGGTACAAGATTCCCCTTCCAGGCATTGGAAGCTGCAGTATCTCCTATAACAAAAATTTCAGGATAATTAGGCACGGAAAGATCATCTATCACTTTCACACGGCCAGCAGGATCAGCCTCAACTTCTAACCATTTTGCGGCAGGAGAAGCAATAACGCCAGCAGCCCATAAAACCGATTTTGAGTAAATTCTTTGCCCATTAACAATGACTCCTTCACTATCAATTTGTTCAACCACACTGTTAGTAAGCACTTTGATTCCCATACTCTCCAATGAGGACTGAGCTGCCGCTGATATTTTTTCGGAAAAAGTCGGTAAAATACGAGGTGCTCCCTGTATAAGAATAATATTAGCTGAAGCAGGATCAAAGTGACGAAAATCTTTTTCCATGCCAAACCGCGCGAGCTCGGCAATTGCTCCAGCAAGCTCTACCCCAGTCGGTCCAGCACCTACGATAACAAAATTTAATAATAATTGCCGCTCTTCATTGGTTTGAGCGAGCTCGGCCATTTCAAATGTTTCTAATATCCGGCTACGTACAGCTGTAGCATCTTTAATTGTTTTCAATCCTGGGGCATATGGTTCCCACTCATCCTTACCAAAATAACTGTGGCTAGCTCCTGTTGCGATAACTAAATAATCGTAGGAAATTTGAAGATCACCCACTTTAATAAGGCGCTTTTCTTTATCAATGGCTGATACATTTCCAAGCATCACATCCACATTAAATTGCTTTAAAAAAATGGAACGAATGGAAATAGCAATGTCCCCCGGGGACAGACTTCCCGTGGCAATCTGGTATAAAAGGGGTTGAAATAAATGATAATTGTGGCGATCAATTAAGGTCACTTTAACGGGTACATGGCGTAGCGCCTTGGCGCAAGCAATACCACCAAATCCAGCCCCGATAATGACAACATGAGTTAAATTCTCAAGGTTAAAGGCAGGTTTTCCAGAAAGTTGTGGATAACGTTGTTTTAGAAAATTAAAAACTAGTTCATCGAGAGAAAAGGCCCCTGGCCCTGAAACAAATAAAACTGCCATCACCATTGCCCAGTACATATAATAACCAGGAAGTCCAGCTACTGAGTAATTAAGAATAATAATGACTAACCCAGCAATTGCAGTTAACCTCGTAGCAAAACCCAATCCAAATAAGATAGCAAGAAAAATGATGAATGACTAAAAATAAGCCATGCAGAATGTAATGGCAGCCAGGATGAAAACACCTGCATCTTAGCAACAGCCATTGTTTCAACACGCTGAGTAACCAGTAAAAGAGAAATCATTAACCAAATGCGCAAGATAAACAAATAAATAGTCGAAAATAGATATTTTGTTTTTCACAGAATTTCACTATGGTCATTGCAAAAGGGAAGGACTGCGGCTAAACCCCTGCTCGAGTAAATGATCCAGTGAAATTAGGCTTGGACCACGTAAAATATATCCCAGCATTAGGATGATCCAGAATAAATGAAGATCAAGGGATACATAATAAATTTGTGTCATTAAAGCGGAGATCAGAACAATTAATGCACCACATCGCGTACACAGTCCAAGTAACAGAGAAAATCCACCAATAAATTGGGCCATGACGCCTAAAAAACTTTCCCATTTAGGCGGCAACCAGGAAACAGGATATTCATAAGTCGCCAAAAGAACGGATGTATCCCAATTACTACTCAGAAGTACAGCAGAAACTAGTAATTGCTTTGCTATCCATATACGAAATACCAGATCAATAATAGGCCATGCAATACGCCCAAGAAAATCAATGAAATCAGTAAAAGCAGCTAAAAATCTAGCCATTTTCTGATAAAACACACTGAAAGTTTGGTTTGGAGCCTCTTGCTCTAGCTGTTTCATAAAATAATCCCTTTGAACTGATTCTTAGCGGAAAAATTCTCCGCATCAATACAGCTTATGATTCATTACAGTCCCTATTCTCGCTAAATTTCAGCTTTTCAAAACGAATGGCTAATTCATAAGTATTCACTAATATCAATACTTGCTTCTTTGCCTACTTTATTAAAGTTATTTTTTAACCATTCTGTTGCTTCTTTGCGTCCCTGCTCGCAAAGCTGACTAATAAAAGACCAGTCCGGATTAAGTTTACTGGCTACTGAGAACGATTGCATCGTAACGTCAGCACGAACAGCATGAAGAAGAATACGTTTCATATTCTTTCTATATTCATCTTTAATCCAACCATTATCAAGCAATTTACTCACGAAGGCTATTGCCCTCATTTCCCGCATTAAGGAAGAATTAAAGCTGATTTCATTCACCCGATTTAAAATTTCTGCGGCAGATTCGGGCACCTCAGAGCGATAAATGGGATTAATATGAATAATTAAAGTATCATTACAATCAGAGTTATAAATCAATGGGAAAATAGCTGGATTACCCATGTAACCTCCATCCCAAAAATAGTCGTCCTCTATCTTAACTGCTTGAAACATAAATGGCAGACAAGCTGATGCCATAATGGCATCAATTGAAAGATCTTTATTTTCAAAAACTTTTATTTTACCCGTCTTTACATTAGTAGCAGAAATAAATACCTTTAACCCCTTGGATGAATTGATTCTTTCAAAATCAACATTTTTCTAAAATTTCTCTTAATGGATTGAAGTTAAATGGATTTAATTGGTAAGGAGAGAGTATTTTATTTATAAAATCAAATACGAAATAGGACATTGAATTTTCTATTTTTATATCAAATAACTCTTCTATGGGGGTAAGTATTAAGGGATTATATATTTTTCCGGCTTCACTAATCATTTTCCAGAATTGATGCAAAGCCTCACGAGCCCCTTCATTACCCCCTATTGCCAGTCCGTGAGCAAGGACTGCGGCATTCATAGCACCTGCACTGGTCGCAGAAACTGAATCAAATTTTAATCGACCATCTTCAAGAAGTTTATCTAAGATACCCCAAGCAAGCGCGCCATGAGAACCTCCTCCTTGTAAAGCAAGATTAATTGTTTTAGTGGTGTGAGCCATAAATAATACTCCTCTCCCTAGATTTCTTTTTATAGTTTCTAATAACACCAGCTATAGAACAAAGTTATCATTGATTAAATAAATTGAATATAAGAAAGTGCACAAAAATCCTTTGTTGAGGTTCTGTCGTAATTTTTAGGAAATTGAGTATGACTTTGGGAATATAGTTAAGCAGAAAGCTCATAAAATTGCTTCCAAGCCAAGGTATTCCTAAATTTTCATTCTTTACCAATTAGCTCTGTTCAAAT
>NZ_CALJ01000239.1 GCF_000308315.1 Legionella tunisiensis
GTACTTTTTTATACCATAATTTAAAAGATAAATTTGGATAAAATTATGAAAAAGTTTCTTGCAGGTCTGAAGAAAATAAAAGAACAAATAAAATGTGAAGCACCCACTAAACAATCTATTTTTTCAGAAAAACCAAACAAAATAAAACTGAAAAGAATGATTTCTTTTCTGATCCAAGGATGAGCGATTTAGCCGACATTGGAAAGAAAAAGCGTTAGGTTATTTACCACTAGCCAGTATACGTGAAGCTGGTTACGATGTATTTCAAATTTCTCTTTTATTAAAAAAGAAGGCTTGAAAATCCTGGTTATTCCATCTGCCTTACCTGAAGAAATCTATGCTTATCAACCCGATACTAAAAAATTTATTCATATAGCAGATAATAAAGCCTATGACGTTGTTCCCAAAGGGAAATTCTATAGTATCCAATCAGGAGCTCTTGTTGCTTATGATGCGGAAGCAGTGAATATTTTTTACAAGACAATGCAAAACTTATTGATGATGAAAATCAGTCCGAAACAATTGACGCCCACAAATGGCCAATGAATGCGGACGATTTTGTTGAAATGCTGTTTAGAAAAACGGCTGGATCCAAAGAAATGAATGACTTGGTCCGTAGAATTTATGAAGAAAATGCCCAGTGCTACTCCTATATTTAAAAATGGAATAGATATCAAATCATTCTTCAGTAACAAACAAATTAGCACTCGAGTTTAACAAATCGTTTCAATTTTCCTGTTTCAGAATGGCGCTTTAATTGAGAAACAATTTTTATTTCAATTTGAGGGTTCTCTATACCTACTTGCTGATAGGCAACAACTAACTCTTTTTGCATTTTCTCTGTGGCAAAATTTTTTCTGGCTGTTAACCAAATTTCAGCGCCTTGAGTGGTTTGAAATACTTGATACTCTTCCACCTGTTCTTCTGGAAAAATTAGATTTTCAAATACCTCTGGAATAACACAAATACCATTGGTATAAAAAAACTATCGTCATTACGCCCTTTAATAGATTGTACTAATCGTAATGGTGAACCACAAGGGCATGACTCTGCCAGAATCGTAATACGATCATCAATTTCATAACGGAATAAAGGCATGCTTTTATGAAATAAATTAGTAACTAATACTTTCGTTGCTTCCTGCCCGTCTAAAACTGGTTGATTATTTTTATCAACCGCTTCAAAAATGATGAGATCCTCATTTAAATGAAGATGATTTGTATGATCACAATTTTGTGCGTGCGGACCTGCATCAGAAGATCCCCACATATTAGTCAATGGCACATTCCAGGCCTTTTTAATGGTATTTAGCATATCTGGGAATAAAGGCTCTGAATTAACACTAACGCGGCGAGGAAAAATTTTTAACTTTCCACGGCAAGCTTCCTGTGCCAAACGATATATTTCCGTAGTGTAGCCCATTAAATAACTAGGTTTTTGGGCATTAAGTTGTTCAACCATCTCGATGATAGGCATCGTGGCCGGTAAGAGAAGTACTTTCATTTGTGGCATGAGAGGAACCGTAAATACAAATCGACTAAGATGAACTGGCTTCTCTGCAGTAATCGCTGCCATGAGTAAAGGGCTATGATTTTTATGCAAAGAAAACTCATCGCGATATTGGAAACGAAAAAAGTAGCCACAAATAAAATAAACTCTTCAATATTCCATCCAAATAACCCTCTGATTCCCGAAGAGCCTCCTGTCGCGGTAAAGTGATATGAATTATCCAACAATTCCGGTTCGACTTGATGATGGAGAAATTGACTGGCCCTTTCCAAGGTTAGATTTCTATCAGTGACAATCTCATCCCAATGCTCCATCACTTCTTTTTTATTCATAGTAGGTAATTTAGCCAAATCACCCAAAGTAAAATGAGAGGGCTCTATTCGAGCAAATTTTCTCGCATAATACGGTGAATTTGCCTTTGCATAAGCTAATAAAGCCACTAAAGCACGTTGCTGCTCCACTTTGACTTCTTCCTTACTCCAGCTTAACCGGGAAGAGAGTTGCGGCAATAAATCTTGTATGGCATCAATTTCTTTATTCAATATTGAGGCATAGAGATTAGACATGATTTGTAATCACCTTGTTTTATTATAAAAATGAATATAGCTCTTAGATAAATAAAATTCCTCTACTTCTTGGCACATTCCTTTCTGGAATCCAATTCTCCTAAAGTTTCTCTGTATCAATTGGCAATTTTTAGAATAATGGAGAATTTTTTAGTTGAGGAGCTCTGGTGAAAACTATTTTTCAAGCTATTGTTGAAGGTAATTTAGATAAAATTCGTAAACTGCGTGAACAAGGGCAAATTGATATTAATGCGTTAAATGAGCATGGAGACTCAGCCTTAACTATGGCTATTAAAAAAGGAGATATGACCGCATTTAGATTATTACTTGGATTCAAAGACATCAATCTTGATCAAGAAACATATACCATCAAATTTCAAAATAAGATTTATCCTATAAATCCTTTATATTGGAGTACCAAGCTAAATCGACCTGATATGGTTAAGGAGCTCTTAGACAAAGGAGCCGATCCAACCAGGCAGTTAGGATACCTTCGAATTACTCCTTTAATGCTGGCAGCTGTCCACGACTTAGAATGTATGAGATTACTTTTAGCAACAGAGAAAGGCGTTCATTTAAAAAATGCTCAAGGAACTACAGCGCTTGATCTAGCAGCAAAAAATGGTAAACGCGCTTCATTGGAACTCCTTATCCCCCAAGTGACACCTGGTGAAATGTTTACGGCCGCCGACTTTGCAGATCAGCGTAAGCATCATGAAATAGCTCGATTGTTGCGTAATTGCGCCGTTCGTGCTTCTAAACAAGAGAATCAATCAACCAGTTCGCAAACTGTACCCAAGTAAAAGCTCAAAAATTGATAGATAAATCGACTAGCCATGATAAGGACTATAAGATCCTAGTAAAAACAGTAAAAACGCTCGAGGCAAGGTTTAAAACTCAAGAAGAAATCGTTAAAACTCTCGAGAGAGAGCTGAAAGCTGTAAAAGAAGCCCAACAATCATTGGCAACAACAGCACAACCAGCTCCGGATCTTGTCCAAGCCACAGCACAAGCGATGCAACCCCTTGGACCACTACTACACACAACAGCTGGCAGGATAAAACCAGCCCCAGTAATAGAAGCGCCAATCGTAGGAAGAATACCGCCAGCTCCTGGCATAATACAACCAGTATCTACAATACAACCAATGACAGCAAATATACTAAAGCCAACGGCCAAAAGAGTACTATTACCCACTGGTTCAGCGCAACCTGCATCAAGTACACCAGTCCTACCAGACCCAGGTGACACACGACCCCTCATCTCGAATCACGCAAGGTCGTCATTTTTTGCTTTGACAACTAGACCCTTGCTGCATAATGAGCTGTCAAATCCTGCAAATTATGCCTTGAGCTCGCCGCAATCTAAATCAAATTAACTCAAACTATATATAAGATATAATAGTTTTTCCTCCGGGAGAGAAATTAAGATAAAATGGAGAGGGAAACAGGGAGGTTAATATGCCGGCGCTTGAGCTGCATCCATGCATTATTGATTTAATCATTGCGAAAAAAGAAAAGGCTTATATTATCTATGAAAATGAGCAATTTATCGCTTTTTTAGATCACCGCCCTCTTTTTCCAGGCCATACACTACTCGCCCCTAAAAATCATTTTAAGACCTTGTATGACCTACCCGACGCGCTAATTAGCCCTCTCTTTATTTTAACTAAAAAATTGGCATCGCAGTAGAAAAAGCGACAGAAGCTGCCGGAAGTTTCATCGCTATGAACAATACTATTAGCCAAAGCATTCCCCATTTGCATGTCCATATTGTCCCAAGAAATAAACAAGATGGTTTAAAAGGATTTTTGGCCGAGAACCAACTATCAAAATGAAGAGCATATGCTCGAAGTACAGAAGAAAATTACATTCCATCTGCTCCAAGAAAATCCTCATGAAATTTTCTGAATTTTTTCATTTGCTAGGATTAGTTTCCCCTTTTTGAATTCTTGATATCAAGCAGTAAACAAGTTAAATTGATTAAACGCTTTCCCCATATGCCAGGTTAATACGCAATGAGTCAGGAGAGTTTTCAAAATAAAATTGTTAGCTTTCTTCTATTTTTTACAGTAGTTACAGCGCTTGCCTTAAGTTTGATTCCTCCCTTTGCACAACCTTTGAGCTACCATGATTTCGCTGATAAGCGCAATTTATTCTACATCCGTAATTTTTCTGATGTGATGTCCAATCTAGCCTTTATTATTGTGGGTTGCCTGGGTATTAAAACCATTCACTGGCCTCCTTCTTCTCAATGCGCGCTCACGGTAGAAGCAAAACGGGCCTACTTCATTGGATTTACTGGTACGATCTTAACAGGTTTAGGTTCGACCTATTACCATTTGCGCCCCGATAACTATACGTTGTTTTGGGATCGAGCCCCTATGGGAATTCTTCTAATGTCATTCTTCGCCGCAATCTTTATAGAGCGCATCAATCGATCGATTGGCTTTTATTTATTATTACCGCTTATTTTGCTGGCGACCCTTTGTACTTTGCAATGGGAACTTAGCGAACTTTGGGGACAAGGAGATATGCGCTTATATATTTGGTCGCAAGGTTATCCTCTAATCACGATCATATTCATCTTATTATTTTTCCCCTCACCTTATGTACGCAATTATTATCTTACAAGCTGCTTCATTTTGTTTGGTTTGGCCAAAATGGCCGAACGCTTTGATAAGACGATTTATTACTTAAGTTCTACAACAATAAGCGGGCATACATTGAAACACCTGCTCGCTGCTGTTGCTGTTTATGCTCTTGTGTATGATGTAAAACACCGCCAATCCAAACCTACTCCTTAGCAAGATAATATTCTTTTAAAATACGCATTGACTATACTTAAGATAATCCTGGGAAAGGAGGAGTCATGAAAGGTTCAAAATCAATCAAGAAACCTCATCATTCTAGCAAGGACGACACTGCGAAAGAAAAACGCAGAAAAAAGAGAGAAAATTAGATAAATTAATAGAAGACACGTTCCCAGCTAGTGATGCGACAGCTAAATACTAGAGCCGGTTAACCTCAGGCTACAGAGCAAGATATTTTAATCAGCTGAGGGAAAGCTATTTAGCTCCCCCCTAATAGGGAGATATCAGTCTGTTGCCAGGTTTTTCATCATGATAAAATTAAAACCCTATTGGTTAAATAGTCCAATAATATGAAGTCAAATCAGTCCATTAAGAATCGTGGAGCACTCAGTAACCCAGAAGGTAGATTTGAATCAATTACTTATGAAAATTTTGATGATGGATGGGAGGTAGAAGAGGACATTTCTCCCGCGGTAGAAACCTGCTTATTACCAGAAACTGCTAAAACAGTTATTAGCCGCAATGATTCTCCCGACCTTGGCTTTGAGCAATCTATTAATCCCTACCGTGGTTGCGAGCATGGTTGTATTTACTGTTATGCTCGACCAAGCCATTCTTATGTGAACCTATCACCAGGCCTTGATTTTGAAACTAAAATTTTTACAAAGTTGATGCTGCAACGCTTTTAGAAAAGGAAATCAATAAGTCAGGATATTGCTGTAAACCTATTGTTTTAGGAGCCAATACAGATCCCTATCAGCCAGCAGAGAGCAAGCTCAAAGTTACCCGTAGTCTTTTGGAGGTATTAAATTATTACCAACATCCTGTCATTATTATCACTAAAAATGCACTTGTTGAACGTGATTTAGATCTTCTTACAACAATGGCCAAACAAAATCTTGTTAAGGTTGCAGTCAGTGTTACATCCCTTTCTACCCATTTAAAACATATTATGGAGCCTAGAACTACAGCCCCAGCTGGTAGATTAAAGCTTATTAAGTGTTTAGCAGAAAACCAAATACCGATACGTGTCATGCTAGCCCCTATCATTCCCATGATTAATGATGTAGAAATGGAAAAAATTATCCAAGCTGCAGGACAGGCAGGTGCCAAACAGGCTAGTTATGTTTTAATCAGATTACCCCATGAGGTAAAAGATTTATTTAAAGAATGGCTGGCAACACATTTTCCTCAACGAGCCGAACACATTATGAGTCTCATTCGCCAAATGCGAGGGGGTAAAGAATACGATGCAACGTTTGGCGCTCACATGCGAGGAGAGGGAGACTATGCCAAACTGTTAGCAATCAGATTTTCTATGGCTTGCAAACGTTTTGGTTTAAATGTGGAAGCAGAACCAGCCTTGGATATAAACAAATTCTCTAAGAAGAACCCTTCCTCTAGACAATTGAGCCTATGGGATGATGAATTTTAGTACTCTGCTCATATTACGCTTTTTTCCTTGCTTTAGTTGCTTCTTTTTTCTGTAAAGCTTTATTTTTATCTTTCCCCATACTCTTTTTCAATAAGGAGATAAAATCTATGACATCATCTGGTTTTCGTCTTCGAGCTTTCGTTTTAGTACTGCTTGCTCTTTCGGCTTCAGCCGCCTTTTTATCAAGCCATTTCGATAAAGCCTCCTGATATTCATCATGATATTTTTCAGGTTTCCAAGTCGTTGTCATGTCTTTAATTAAATCAATTGCCATTTTTATTTCACGATCTGAAATTTTATAAGATTTAAGTGATTCAGTAGGGACTTCCAAATCCTCTTCATTCCGCATTTCTTGTTGAAAACGAATCAGATTCAGTACTAAAGCATGATCATGTGGCATCACTAAACACAAATATTCTTTGGTGCGAATAATAACCTT
>NZ_CALJ01000238.1 GCF_000308315.1 Legionella tunisiensis
GCAATTCCCTGTAGTCCCGTTCCTAACAAGGTCTCAGCTGCTTTATTGAGCCAAATGATACAACCTTGTGCGTTCAACACAACAAGGCCACAAGGCAAGCGAACTAAAATATCTTGTGCAGGTAAGCTGACTGCTGCTTGTGTTTCGTTGGGAGAAACCTCAGTGCAATGCATAAGTTAGTACCCTGATTAATTGAAGAACCCATAGCAAAGTTTAAGCCAAAATTAAAATATAAATAAAATCAGATAATTAATCTATAAAAAACGAATTAAAGTCGCTATTTTGACATTTACAAACGGTTTAGCGTCAAATTAAACTTGCTACAATTTCATAATAAGGACAAGATTATATCACATACTGTAAACTGGTTCTGAATCCGACTTAAAAAGCACTATTGACGTTACAAAATTGGGGACCCAATGCAAACTATACATCAATTATTTAATTACATTTTACATATAGATACTTATCTTATTGCTTTTGTATCAGCCTATGGTACTTGGACTTACCTAGCATTATTTGCCATTATATTCTGCGAAACAGGATTAGTTGTAACGCCCTTTCTACCAGGTGACTCTTTGCTTTTTGCTGCAGGCAGTCTTGCAGCACAGCAAAATACACCTTTGAATATTTTATCTCTATTCAGTCTGCTAATAATCGCATCTATTGCAGGCAACCAAGTCAATTACTTAATAGGAAAAGCCATTGGTCCACGAGTATTTTCTGCTAATCACTCCCGATTATTGAATAAAAATACTTGATAGAAGCGCATCAGTTTTATGAAAAGCATGGAGGGAAAACAATTATTCTCGCCCGCTTCATTCCTATTATTCGCACTTTTGTTCCTTTTGTAGCTGGAGTCGGCTATATGTCCGTCTCTTCATTTTCCATCTACAATCTGATTAGTGCTCTTCTCTGGGTAGGCGGTTTGCTCAGTTTGGGATATTTTTTGGTTCTATTCCGATTATTAAGGACAATTTTTCCCTTGTCATTTATGGCATTATTGCTCTCTCTCTTCTACCACCGATTCTTGCTTTTCTTTATCGTAAGATAAGTGCTTCACCCCATAAACTTGTTTAGGGGTTGTTTACTTGTCTACTATCTTGGCTTATGACTTGATTTTCTGGGCTTCTCTGCGATACTCAAAAATTAAGTCATAACCACTTAGGTTTGCAGAATGTACACGCTCCTAATCATCTCAGCATTTATTTCTTTCCTGCTTTTTCGTCTAATTTTCGCAAGAAGGCCATTTTTTCCGTAATTTTACTTTCAAGACCTCGTGAAACTGGTTGATACCAATGAGGCTCCTTCATTCCTTCAGGTAAATAGTTTTCTCCGGCAGCATAGGCATCTGGCTCATCATGGGCATAGCGGTATTCATGCCCATAGCCCAAATCGTTCATCAATTTGGTAGGTGCATTGCGCAAATGCAGTGGTACTTCTCTCGATTTATCCTGTTTCACAAAAGCTATTGCTTTATTATAGGCAACATAGCCAGCATTACTTTTCGCAGCAACTGCCATGTAGATAACAGCCTGAGCAAGAGCCAATTCTCCTTCAGGAGAACCTAAACGCTCATAGGTGGACGCGGCATCATTAGCAAGCTGCATCGCACGTGGGTCAGCTAATCCAATATCTTCCCAAGCCATTCTCACAATGCGGCGAGAAAGATAATAGGGATCAACACCGCCATCAAGCATGCGGCATAACCAGTAAAGTGCTGCATCAGGATTAGAACCACGAACTGATTTATGTAATGCTGAAATCTGATCGTAAAAATTTTCTCCAGCCTTATCAAAACGGCGCCTTGTCGAACTCAGTGCATTTTTAATTAGTTCAGCAGTAATTTGTAGGGTTCCTTGAGCCTGCGCAGCTGCATTGATTTGCTCTAAAAGATTCAAAAGGCGGCGAGCATCTCCATCAGCATACGCGATAAGATGAGTCTCTGCTTCCGTCTCAAATTGCAGATGAGTCAGTACCCTCTCCTGAGCACGTATCAATAAAAGTTTAAGTTCCGCATCTGATAACGGCTTTAACACATAAACCTGCGCACGGGACAACAGTGCTGAATTCACCTCGAAAGATGGATTCTCAGTCGTTGCACCAATAAAAGTAATAAGACCAGACTCCGTAAAAGGAAGTAAGGCATCTTGCTGCGATTTATTGAATCGATGGATCTCATCAATAAAGAGTAAGGTTTGCCTTTGCTGCATTAGGTGTTGTTTAGCTTCTTCAACCGCAGCACGTATATCTTTAACACCGGAAAAAACAGCTGAAAGTGCTATCCACTCACAGTCAAACGCCGCTGCACTTAATCGTGCCAGAGTTGTTTTCCCTACACCGGGCGGTCCCCACAAAATCATGGAATGCGGCTTACCAGACTCGAAAGCAAGTCGTAAAGGTTTACCTGCTGCTAACAAATGTTCTTGACCGATTACCTCATCCCAATATTTGGGTCTTAGTAACTCGGCGAGGGGGGCCTTCGGTTGGGTATTAAATAAATTCATTGTGTTACTACGTCTGTTCCTTTAGGCGGCTTAAATTGAAACAAACTAGCAGCAACTTTAGGATTGGTTTTCACGTTCTTCAAATTGACAACCGTGTGTTGGCCAAGTTGATCAAACATTTCAATACCAATTAAGGCATCACGGTTAAAAATCAGCTTCACTCGCTGAAAATTGGCTTTATTGGATTTAGATCGCAAATCATAAGCTTGCTTATCACCAGTCGTTGTTGCTGTTACATCAAAATCCCGGGTAACCGTGTCATCATAACCACTTAAAAACAGGGCCGCTGTCCCCCCCAAGCTTTTTTCCTGTTTTTTAACTGTTACTTGTTCTAAGTCAACATCATAAACCCAAAGTTTTTTTCCATCAGCAACTACTAATTGCTCCATAGGACTCTTAGTTTGCCAGCGAAAACGCCCAGGACGTTCAAGAGCCATAGTCCCAGAAGAACGTGAGATTTCTTTTTCTTTCGTCTTGATGACTTGATTAAAACTGGCAGTCATACTGCGAATAGTATTGAGTTTTGTCTGTAAAATATCTCCAACAGATTCGCAACAGGCGTTACCAGCAAATGCAAGTGATAGCAGTAAAACTAATTTTTTCATGTTTAATCCTCATTCGCTGTAGACACTAATACATCTCTAAACCCGCCGTCCAAGGGTCCTACAATTCCGGTTCGCTCCATTTCTTCAACTAGTCGTGCAGCTCGGTTATAGCCTATTTTCAGGCGGCGCTGCACAGAAGAAATACTCGCTTTTCGTGTTTGGATCACGAATTCAACAGCCTGGTCATAAAGAGGGTCTGCTTCTTCTGTCTCTTGTCCTTCTTCACCAAAACCGCCTTCTGATCCTTCGCTAGTCATTTGGGTAATATCGTCTATATATTCAGGCGCACCGCGTGCACGCCAATCATCAGCGACACGATGTACTTCTTTATCATCAACAAATGCTCCATGCACACGCAACGGGGCTCCGCTTCCAGGCGCTAAATAAAGCATATCACCATGACCAAGCAATTGTTCAGCCCCTTGTTGATCAAGAATGGTGCGAGAATCAATTTTTGAAGATACCTGGAAGGACATTCTAGTGGGGATATTTGATTTAATGAGTCCAGTTAGCACGTCAACAGAGGGGCGTTGTGTTGCTAAAATTAAATGAATACCCGCTGCACGAGCTTTTTGAGCAATACGAGCAATTAATTGCTCTACCTTTTTGCCAACCACCATCATCATGTCAGCTAGCTCATCAATGATGACTACTACATAAGGCAATGATTGCAAGATAGGTGCCGCTTCATCTACAGAATCAACTGGTTTCCATAAAGGATCAGTCAAAGGTTCACCTTTTGCCTCAGCTTCCGCGATCTTGGCATTAAAACCCGCCAGATTTCGCACGCCTAAAGAAGCCATTAAACGATAACGCCGTTCCATTTCACCCACACACCAACGTAATGCACTAGCAGCTTCTTTCATATCAGTCACTACAGGCGCTAATAGATGTGGGATCCCATCATAAACGGATAATTCGAGCATTTTTGGATCAACCATAATCAGGCGTACTTGCTCAGGAGTTGATTTAAACAAGAGGCTCAAAATCATCGCATTGATCCCTACTGATTTACCAGAACCGGTTGTACCAGCTACCAGTAAATGAGGCATTTTTGCTAAATCAACTACCATTGGATGACCTGCAATATCAACACCCAAAGCCAAAGTTAATGGTGAGTGAGACTGCTGATAAACATCGGCTGATAACACTTCGGACAAAGAGACCATATCTCGTTGCTGATTCGGTAGCTCTATGCCAACAACCGTCTTACCCGGAATAACCTCAACCACTCGCACACTAATAACCGATAGGGAACGAGCTAAATCTTTAGCCAGTGCCGACAGTTTACTAACTTTAATCCCGGCGGCTAATTGTAATTCAAAACGAGTGATTACTGGTCCAGGATGTACAGCAACAACATCTGCCTGAATGCCGAAATCCAATAAATGTTGTTCGACTTCTCGTGATACTGTTTCCAGCTCTTGATGAGTGTATCCCCCCATCACCTTACCGGGTCGTCCCTTATCAAGTAGGCTAAGCGCTGGCAAGCTGCCAGTCGGTGCTTGTGCAGGTGACTTAGCAACAGCACGGGCTGGCTCTTTTACAGATTTTAAGGCCGAGGTAGCAGGTATAGCAGGCATGCCAGGTGTAATCGCTAGAGACGGCGTCTTGATGACTGAGTCAAGAGGTTCCAAAGAGGGTATATTAGCTACGGCTGGCTTATCCTTTTTTCTACTGATTAATTGGCGTACCGGCTTATTACTATTAGCAACGACTGATTTGTTTCGCTCTCTAAACCGCTTAATCATTGCTCGTAGAAAACGAGAGCCTCTCACTAAGCCACGAAAACTACGATTTAATAGCGTAGCGGAATAAAAACCAAGTAGTTCTGTCGCTCCAACCCAGGAAAGTCCCGTTAACAACGTAACACCCACTAATAAAATGGCAAACAGCAATAAAGCAGCCCCTTGGGCGTTCAAGGCATAATCAAAACCATCAGAGACAAAACTACCAAGCAGGCCTCCCGCACTATGTGCGGCGTCAATTGGTGCAATGGATGATAAGCTTAACAAACCGCAACTGCCAATCATCAGAAAAATCAAACCACTGGCGCGCAGAAACATGGCTAGCCGATTCACAATCCGCAAAGCACGCAGATCCTTCAAAATCAGCCAGGCAACATAGGCAAAACAAAAGGTAAAAGGTACGCAAGATAACCAAAAACAAAATAAAGTCCATCAGCAAGATAAGCACCAACCTGACCACCTGCATTGCCTATTCCCATATTTCCTTTATGGATATGTGACCAACCTGGATCAGTGGTTTGATAAGTGCTAAGCGCAAGTAAAATGAAGAATGCACAGGTTAATACCAAAATAAAACTACCTTCACTAATACGCTTGAGCAAGAAATTTGGCATAGCCTGCTTCGGGGTGCTGGCCTGATTACCCGTTTGTTGTTTTCGCATAGGTATTTAAATGTGCCTTATTTTGTCATACTATTTGCCATCTTAACATAATTCATAAGGAAGGCAGAGATGATAAGCGAAAGCAATCACCATCGCCTGATAATTCTTGGCTCAGGTCCCGCCGGATATACTGCAGCGGTTTATGCCGCTCGCGCCAATCTTAATCCAGTACTCATCACTGGTATGCAGCCAGGTGGGCAATTAACCACAACGACTGATGTCGATAACTGGCCTGGCGATGTAGAAGGCTTACAAGGTCCGGCGCTAATGGAACGCATGCAACAACATGCTGAGCGCTTTGATACCAAAATTATTTTCGATCATATTGTAAAGGCCGATCTGCAGCAACGCCCTTTTGTCTTACAAGGGGACAGTGAAACCTATACCTGTGATGCTCTGATTATTGCGACTGGAGCATCTGCTCGTTATCTGGGACTTCCCTCAGAAAAAGCCTACCAAGGACGTGGTGTTTCAGCCTGCGCAACCTGTGATGGCTTTTTTATCGTAATAAAGCGGTTTGCGTTATAGGTGGAGGAAACACAGCAGTTGAAGAAGCCTTGTATCTGTCAAACATTGCAGCCTCCGTTACCCTTATTCATCGCCGTGATAGTTTACGTGCAGAAAAAATTCTCCAGGATCAACTCCTTGAAAAAACACGTACAGGCAATATAAAACTTTTATGGCATCATACCTTGGAAGAGGTGCTTGGTGATGATATGAAAGTCACGGGTGCCCGCGTCCGTAATGTTCTCGATGATAGCTGCCATGATCTAAGTGTTGATGGTGTTTTTATTGCGATTGGTCATGATCCCAATACTGGTTTGTTTAAAGAACAACTTGCCATGAAAGATGGCTACCTAACTATCCGCTCTGGTTTGGACGGTATGGCCACTGCGACTAGTATCAGTGGGGTTTTTGCCTGTGGTGATGTCGCTGATCATGTTTATCGTCAAGCCATTACTTCAGCAGGTTTTGGTTGCATGGCCGCCTTAGATGCGGAAAAATATTTGGATAGCTTAAGCTCCATTACAAACTCATAAATTTCAATCTATTACACCTTGATTTTCCATTCCCTCCAAGTTAGAGCTTGAATATAGGTGAGAATAAGGAAAATCAAGGTCTAATCACCCTATTTCCAATAGAATAGCCTATATATTGAACTAGACTATATCAATATGGGATCACTGCAGGAGGCTGACCATTCCATCTTCAACATCCCTGACAAACCAAGATATGAGCTTTCCGAATCCTGAAAGTAGTGATGATCAAGGCTTGCTTGCAATAGGTGGTGACTTGTCACCAGAGCGTTTGTTAATGGCCTATAAGCAAGGTATTTTTCCATGGTTTGAACCAGGGTGCCCTATTCTTTGGTGGTCACCTAATCCTCGTTTGATTTTAAAACCCCAAGCCTTTAAATTATCCCGCAGTTTAAAACAGGCTCTTAAAAAGCCTTATCGTTTCACTGTAGATACAGCCTTTAGTGAGGTTATTTCCGCGTGTGCTAACAGTGAAGGAAGAATCAATAATACCTGGATTACCGACAGCATGAGGGACGCCTATACCCTCTTACACCAAATGGGTTATGCGCATTCTTTTGAAATATGGTTAGAAGAACAATTAGTAGGTGGCTTATATGGTATCAGTCTAGGACGAGCTTTTTTTGGTGAATCCATGTTTCACCGACTTCGAGATACGTCAAAATTGGCCTTGTATTATCTTTGCCATACTTTGGCGACCTGGAAATTTGATTTTATAGATTGCCAGTTACCTACCGGTCATCTACAACGTTTGGGTGCAGTGATTATCAGTCGTCGTGAATTTTTGCACTATTTGCAGGAAACATTAAAATGCCCAACTCGTCAAGGGCTATGGACAAAGGATATTGTTTAAAGAAAAATATTGACCTAAAGGAAAGACTAGATTGCCATTTTTCTTATTTTAGTGCACTATTTGCGCCTTATTAAGTTTCATTTTTGAGGACCCATGGCAAAAGAAGATCATATTGAGATGTTTGGTACTGTAATTGATACCTTACCCAATACTATGTTTCGTGTTGAACTGGAGAATGGCCACGTTGTCACTGCTCATATTTCTGGCCGTATGCGTAAAAACTATATTCGCATATTAACAGGCGATAAAGTCAAAGTAGAGTTGACACCCTATGATCTAACTAAAGGTCGTATTATTTTCCGAGATAAAAATTAACTCTTAAATCCGAGCTGCTATCTTTTGAGTCATATTGCATACCCCGCTTCACAGTGGGCGTAATTGTATGCGTCTGTCTTTGTCAATCAGTAACAAGTGATTAGCCGGCACATCACCCCATTGATCACTGATATTGGTTAATTTCTCCGAAGTTACCAAGATACACTCATGTTTATGATTTTCCTTTAGCTTATGGAAGTGGCCCCTGCCAGCAAAACAAGTGCCATTAAAATAGTGTAGTGATTCTGGAGAATCATCTTTATCAGTGCAATAACGACTAGCAACTATCCGCTCCCCATCGGTAAGACAAACATTAAAATAGGAAGGGCCTTTCGTACCAAATTGCTGAACCAATTGATTCACTTCATACAAAGCGTCTTCTAATGTATCTGCTACAACTGACAATTTACTAAGATCTCTTCCCTTGGCCAACTGTAAAAAGAGGCCAAACAAATGTTCCGAATCCGTTTCCCCTTGAATCCAATGGTAAATATCATCCTCTAATAAGTGCCGTAAATGGCGTTTAACAACAATAAAATCGTTAATTCCACCATTGTGCATTAACATCCATTGTCCATGAATAAAGGGATGGCAATTATAGTTCGTCACACCACCAGCACTGGCAGCACGTACATGAGCAAAAAACAAGGAGATTTAATTTTTGCGGTCAAATGAAGCAAATTTCTATCATTCCACGCTGGTGAAATGGATGTAAACAATGCAGGTTCTGGACTGATAGAGGGAACATACCAACCAAGACCAAAACCGTCACCATTCGTAGGGATTGTGGATTCCCGAGCATGCAAACTTTGCATTATAATGGAGTTAACTGGTTTAACCAGTACATCTTCCAGCACAACATCGTGACCCAGATAGGCAACAAAACGGCACATAAGAACTCCATTTTATTTTTAAATATAGCAAAAAATGCAATCCTTGTGGCTAGAAACTGTTGATATTTCTATTATATTGCCATTTATGTCCCGCTAGCATGCTCAAAACATAACAATGATAGAAATTTTTAGGACTGTTTACATTGCGCTAGTTTAGGTGATTATGGTTTGATTTTCGGCAGCGCAGCCATGTAAGCCGGGCCCTTCTTGGCCCGACGTGTGCACGTTGAGCGAAGCGCCCAACCTACAACTTGCTTATAGTTTGATTTCAAGCCGCGAAGCGCAAAAAATCAAGCCATAAACACCAAGATAATTGACATGCAAACAGCTTAGTGTCCGGCAATCATCATTTGCTCAATCAGTATAGAGCCGCAACGAGTTGAGATATTGGGATTAATATCAGTACCAACAGCAGTAATCATTTTAAACATATCTTTCAAATTACCAGCAATTGTTATCTCTTCAACGGGATATTGAATAATGCCATTTTCTATCCAGAACCCACTTGCCCCTCGTGAATAGTCACCAGTTAAACCATTTACACCTTGCCCCATTAATTCCGTCACCAGTAATCCAGTGCCCATTTTATTTAGTAAATCCTGCAAATCACCTGCCGTGGGATCAAGCGTTAAATTATGAACCCCGCCGCCATTGGCAGTTGTTTTCAGACCTAGGCGGCGAGCTGAATAACTACTCAGTGCATATTGGCATAAACGCCCATCTTCAACAAAGACATTATTTCTTGTTGGCACCCCTTCACCATCAAACGGTGAACTTCCTAATGCTTTTAAAAGATAAGGTTGCTCATAAATTTTAAAACCAACAGGAAAAACCTGTTTCTCCAAAGCATCAAGTAAAAAAGAATTCTTGCGATATAAATTCGAACCACTGATCGCGTTAATAAAACTTGCCAACAAACCACTCGATACACGAGAAGAGAACAACACCGGTACTTTTTGCGTTTTGGCCTGTCTTGCCCCTAAACGACTGGTAGCGCGCTCCACTGCTTTTTGCGCCAAGGCTTCCAGTGAATTTAAACCTTCTGCATACCTTGCTGTCGTATAATCGTAATCTCGTTGCATGCTCTCCCCTTCTTTCACAATAAGAGAACAACTGACACTATGACGAGTACTTTGAACTACGCCTTCTCCACCATAGCTATTGGCAAAACCATTACAGAATGCATAGGTGGAAAAATTAACCCCATCAGAATTAGAAATCCGTTTATCCAAGGCCAAGGCATGAGCTTCACAAGCAAGTGCTTTCTCTATTGCCTGAGGAGGTTTAATTTCCCAAGGATGATAAAGATCAAGATCAGGATGATGATTTTTCATCAATTCTCGATCAGCTAGTCCAAAACAGGGATCTTCAGCACTCACTTTGGCGATATCGCAAGCAGCAGCCACCAAAGCGTCCAAAGCACCTGGTGAGGTATCTGTGCTACTGGCCCCCCCTTTACGATGTCCGATATAAACAACGAGACTAACTCCTTTATCCTCACTAAAAGCGACCGTCTCAACCTCCCCCATACGAACATCGACTGAAAAACCACTATCATGGTTAACCGAAACCATCGCATCTGTTGCACCGTGTGCACGAGCACGATCCAGGACATCATGCATTAACTCTAATAAATTGTTGGTTGACTTAAGCGCTACTCTATTGTTATTTTCCGGTAATGTTTTCATGGTGGGTCTACCGCTATCAAGTTTGTTCATAAGGATACAAGATTAATATGCCTAGGCAAACCATTGCTCTAGTAAAATGGCTTATTCGAGCCTCTAAATTTCTAGCGACTGCTCTATCGTTGTTGTTTTTTACCCATTATGTTGTTGCTAGCACTGCTTGGCGCCACTTAGCACCCGGTATTGAATATCAAGATCTCGAAGGTAGCTTTTTAACCCCTTGGTCTCACATTCATGCCTTTCGTATTAACTTAAAAGACAATGAGCTGTCGCTGGTGACTGCCAAAGATTTATCACGCGAACATGCATCAATTAATGAATATGCACAACATAGTAATGCGCTCCTAGCTATTAATGGTGG
>NZ_CALJ01000237.1 GCF_000308315.1 Legionella tunisiensis
ACATTATACGAAGTTATACGAATTTCCCACATAGTTGTATCCTAGTCCAAATTTCTTCTATCTCGGCGCTTACGACTTGATTTTCAAGTATCGCAACGCAGAAAATCAAGCCATAAGCGCTCAGCTAGCCAAATGTAAACAGCCCTGTTTTAGGGCAAAAAAATCCTCAAGTCTGACGTTTCTTGATAATACTAACTTGCTGTACAACCGGTTGCCGCCAAGGGCCGGAAATCTTATAAGTATAGCCACTGATCCTCTGCATTCCTTGATTAATAATTTTAGAGGCCACCCAGGTGGCAATCCCAGCGATCGGGCCACCTGCAATAGTTGCTACAACTGGTAAACTTGCTGTTATGTGGGGAGAGACTTTTAAATTAAGATCATACAGTTGTTTTACTACATCCAGGTTCCCTTTCATACTGGCATAAGCTACAGGACCATCGATATAACTATCTTGTGTAGTCATGACACCTTTTGCCAGAGTAAAACTGCCATTAAATTGATCAAAACTGTAACCTGCTTGTGAAAGATCACTGAAATCCAATTTCAAGCGTCTGGGGATGGTTTGTAAACTAAGTATGCTTAATAGCTTTCCTAAACCAAGCTTTTCTTCTGTTTCAGGGCTTAAATTGGTAATGCGGCCATTTTTAAAACTGATCCCCAGTTGCCCAGCCACATTAACCAAGGAAAATTCGTGAAAAGCACCAGGCCAGTACCCTTGAAATTGCACATCTCCCCGATGCGCTTCAACCACAGGACTAATTTCCCAACTAACCAAACTTTTTGCTAAATCATTAATATGCAAATCGGCACGAAGTCTCGTTATATTGATTTTCCCTTCCTGCTGCCACTGCCCTTTTGCACTCAGTTGGTAATATGGCGATTCCATTTTAAAAGATTCAAGTTGCCATAAATTATTCGCTCGGGTTGTTTTTAAGGTTACGTCACCAAGGTTTAAACCATCAAATTGAAAAGAGTTAATATGCAAATCCAAATTTGGCATCTCGGTAGGTTTAAGGGTTGAGGGAGTGGCTTCGGCTAATTGATCTGCCTTAGAATGTTTGGTGAGACTTAACGTATCAAAAACCCCCATTAAGCTATTGGTCGATGGTTGATACTTCAAATTTGCAACCAATTTTTCTTGTTCGAGGTGGATAGACCAAACATTATTTGTTGATTTTACGGCTTTGACTACTAAGTCTTTATAATTTTTCGCGCCATATTTTCGCTTCATACAATCTGAATTCAATATAATTAAGGACTTCTACCAAGCCTTTTTTAGTTGTTAAATCCGACAATTTATCCCAAGTAGTAAGCCATTCTTGTAAATCAAAAGAAGCCAAGGCTCCAACTATGCGTAATCCTTTTTGTTTTTGCTCCATAGGAGGTTGGTTACTATTACCGACCAGAATTTCCCCTTTTTGTAAGAGATATTCGTCTTTAGAACCAGAAAACCATAAATCACTGCGCAGCCGATTATCATAATTAAAACGTAACCGGATTGCTTTTTGGGGATTAAAATCAACATCTATCGTTAAGGGCGTTTTTGCGCCAGCCAACTTCCCTAAGGGTGATGGTAAATCAATACTTAGCCCCTGTAGAGAAGTGTGAATGCGTAAATGATCCAAATCGCTGGGATCATCGGTCAATGTTAATAAACTTTCTAACCATAAGGAGCCATGCATTAAAGAAAAAATAGGTAAATTAAATTTACTGCGCACCACATCCATGGTTGTTTTACCTTTAATCCTTACTTCCGTATAAGGCTCAGGATGGCGAATTGATCGAATAAGAATTGCGACAGGATAACCCATAATAATCGCTTTTAAATCACTGTCTAAAATTCCCTGTTGATCAAATTGTAAAGTGCCGTTTAACTTATCCAATTGCACATCATCCAAAGTATGATGTACATCTACGGTGTTATTTATAAAGGCCAGATCGCCTAGCACCAAAACATCATCATTCTCAGGGTAAAGTGGTGCCTCCAACTGCAGATCAAGTTCCACTGGGCCTTTCATTTTAAGCATGTTTAAGGCAGACAATTTTTTATTTAAAGGAGACGATAAAATATAGGATTGGGCTTTACCTGAATCTGTTGCAATTTTACTATGGATAAGTAAGGTTTCTCTGTCCAATCCAATATCATTAACACGCAAATTTCCTTTATCGACAACAATACCTTTGAGATCTGCATGAACAATATCTGCTTCCAAAGCTCTTTTGTTGACCCGTAGATAGCCTTCAATATCTTTAGTTAGCGGCCAGTTAGGAGCAAAAATTAAATCGACTCCAGTTAAATAGCTTTTGATTGCAAACTCACCGGGTTGTTTATCAAAAGGAAAATCAGCTACCAAACCATTAATGCTCAGTTCACCGCTAGCTGTAGCAATACGTTTAACATCATGTTTCAACCAGGCATCCAGTTTCGGTTTCAAATGTTTAGCTGGCAAATAGGGCAACCATTTATGCGCATCATTTGCGGAAAACTCAGCCGTCATTCGTAAATTACCTGCTGAATTTGCTGAAATTTCATCAACTACTCCTTGAGCGCTGAGCAACAGATTGGGATGCCTTAAGACAAAGCGCTCCATACTCAAACGCATACCATGACTTAATTCTTTCCAATCAAAAGCAGCGTTAAGGGTTTCAAAGGTAATTGGTGGCTGATTTTTAGAATCAATAACTGTTTGCTCGCCATCGAGTTCTAAACGCCCTTCTGTTGGCTGCCAGTGAATGACTCCTGAAAGATTATCTACACCAGGACGAGTTTGCTGAGCCAGCCACCCCAATTTTGAGAAACGCGTCAATACGTAATCAATACCACCATTTTGAATATGCACCTGTGTATCATGAAACTGTCCATGCGGCTTCGTAGCCAAAACTGCGCTTAAATTATTCGGCCAAGGGATAGATGTAGAAAACAACGATTGCAACAGAATATTCTTTATAAAAACAAAATAATCATGATTAGATCTCTGATACCGAACCAACAAAGAATTTTCAGGCCACAGCGTATCTCCTAAACGTAATTTTATGTGGTCTCCGGCTAATTGCCAGCCTTTTTTAGTTGGATTCCAGGCTAAATTTGCTTTTAAAGATTGCACCAATTGATTTTTTTGCGTTTGAGTCTCGTCCCAGGCTAGATGATCAAAATCTAACCTTGCTTGAACATTTTTTAATTGTCCTGCATCGATATCAGCCCATAACTGCATATCACCCCTTCCACCTAACAAATGAATACGTGATTGCGGAAAAAACTTTGCCATTGTGCAGGAAGAAAATCATCAACTGAGAAAAAAGCATGACCAGTTGTCTTATGAAAGGCGTGAGGATCTAGATACATTTCAGCGAGCAATTGAAAATCAGTCCGCGTAGTTTGCGCAAGATGTGCCTTGCCCTTGATTCGATAACGTCCGGAACGATTAGCAATGGTAAGATTAAATTCACGTATAGGAATTAGTGTGCCATTCTGCAAATAAACCTGAGCAGACAGATTTTTAATGATAATTTTCTGCTGCGCCAAGATCCAGGCAAGAATCGGCTTATAAGTATCTGTATCCAAAGTCATCGTTGACTTATTAGGGCCAGTTAAACCATCTACCTGCCACCGCCCACCTTTTTGACGCAGGGTTAAGTGCAGCTCATCAAGAAACAAAACACCCGGTTGAATTTGCCAATGCAAAAGGGAACTAAAAATATTTATACCAACCAATAACTTATCAAGCTTGATAACTTTTTGTTTGCCATCTGAAATACTAACTTGCTTTAATTTGATTACTGGTTCAAACCAATACCATCCAGTCTCCATAGTATGAATACTAACTGGCTCACCAAGTAAGGTTGACAAATGATGCTCTACTTCCTTCTTATATTGCTTAGCCCAAGGGGTAAGTGCGCGGAAAAGGCTAGAAATAACCGCGGCAGTAATAATCAAGATGGCCAGAGGCATCCAGCATCGTTTTAAAAATTTAATCACCGCGTTTTGTTGGGTTAGTGGTAGAGTTTTTACTATACCATTGCTTTTGCGCGTACTCATCACTTTCTTTCTGTTCAGCACGCTCTCTTTTAACATTTTGCTGTTGTTCAACTCGTTCAATTAGGTTCTTTACAGCATCTTGCTCCGATTTTACCTGTAAATAAATTGTTTCGTATTTTGAGCGTTGTTTTGCAAATTGCGCTAATTGTTGATTGAGTTGAGACAATCCGATATCAAGCTGGGCAACGAAATCAATCCGATTACGTACCCGACCTACGGTACATCCTGCATCTCCCAAATTACTCAGTTGTTGCATATAATCCTGACGGTAACCTAGCAATTGTTCATGTTTCATTTTGCCTGCTGTAAATTGCTCACGAGCCCGAATTAAATCTTCCATCGCAGTGCGAGTTGCCCGTTCCTTTAATTCAAGGATCCGTAATAATCGGGTTATCCGTTGTTTCATGCGTTTTCCAATAACTCAGCCAATTCTTGCAAAAGAGTTATGCTAGTTGAAAAATCAACCTTTTCATCCATTCCCTGAGCAATATACTCTCTAATTTTTTCTCGATAAGCAATGGCTTTATCCAATTGCTGATCACTACCTTTTGCATAAGCACCTAACAAAATCAAATCCTTATTCTTTTCATAAATAGAAAGGTATTTTTTCAATAATAACATTTGTTTCATTTGAACATCCGGCACAATGGCTGGCATAACACGACTAATGGACGCTTCCAAATCAATCGCCGGAAACTGCCCCGATTCTGCCAATTCACGATCCAAAACAATATGCCCATCAAGAATAGCACGGGCAGCATCCGCAATAGGATCCTGTTGATCATCACCTTCGGTGAGCACCGTATAAAAAGCGGTTATCGAACCACTTCCTGGTTTGCCATTACCTGCTCGTTCAACTAACTGAGGTAATTTAGCAAAAACCGAAGGAGGATAACCTTTCGTTGCCGGAGGTTCTCCGATGGACAAAGCTATTTCTCGTTGTGCTTGAGCAAAACGTGTTAAGGAATCAATCAATAGCAAGACATGTTTACCTTGATCACGAAAATACTCTGCAATGCTGGTTGCTACCATCGCTCCATGCAAACGCATTAAAGGACTCTCATCAGCAGGCGCAGCTACAACGACGGCTCGCTTTAAACCTTCTTCACCTAAGTTACATTCGATAAATTCTTTAACTTCTCTTCCTCGTTCACCAATCAAGCCGACAACCACTAAGTCAGCTGCTGTAAAGCGAGTCATAATACTAAGTAACACGGATTTACCCACACCACTTCCGGCAAATAAACCAAGACGTTGTCCGCGACCCACGGTTAGTAGGCCATTAATTGCTCGCACACCTACATCTAAATGGGTTTCTATAGCAGCTCGTTTCAAAGGATTAACCGGTTGACTCATCAAAGGATAATTTTGGGTAGCATCCAGAGGGGCACCCTCATCAATAGCAATACCCGCTCCATTAAGTACCCTACCTAATAAACCGTTACTTACTCCTACTTCCGCCACTCTGCCACTAGGAACAATTAACATGCCGGGTCCAATGCCTTGTGTATGTCCTATGGACATCAAATAAGCGTTTTCATTATCAAAACCGACAACTTCGGCCTCGACACGTTCATTACTGCTAATTTTCACCCAACAACGTGCACCTACCGGTAGATGAAAGCCTCGCGCTTCCAAGGTTAAGCCGATTGCACGACTCACACGACCACAATGAATCAGACCTGAATCTGGTTTTGTGCGTAGTATTTTTAAAGCGTTAGTTAATTGCGATTCATAAATTTTCATTGCGAATCTTTATTGTTAGTTGACTCAATCCTATCTTCAAGCAAATAGGTTTTGAATAATTTTTGCAAGCGGGTTTTCAAGCTTCCATCAACTTCACCGTATTCACTTTTTAAATCAAAATCACCTCTGGATAAAGTCGGATCAGCAACTAATAGCGCCGACAATCCCGATACCTGCTGCTCATTCAATTCATTCAATAACCACTCTACATCCAAGGAATTCATAACAAGTTCTCTATTACCTTGCAAAGTGGACAGTTCACGTTTTATTTCTTCGAGTAAAGTTAATAATTTTTCTGGATGAATTGATAACTCAATACCAATACAGGCTTCACAAATCCACGCAATGGTTTGGACTATTTCTTGACTTAACGCATCATCAAGTAGTTCGACAGGATTTTGGATTAAATTCAACCAAGATGCCAATTCTTGTCTTTTTGCTGCAATTCCGCGGCCGCCTGTTGCATACCTTCTTCGTAAGCCGCTTTTTTAACTTCTTCTCTTATGCGAGCGCACTCTTTGGCAAACTCTTCCTTTTCATCAATTTCAATGACAGGCTCCGGTTCTGGCATTTTCATTTGCCAAACATCAAAAGCATCCTTATCTTTTTCCTCATACAAAGGCTTGAAATCGTTATCCACACTAGTCCTCTTAGCATCTATAGATCGATAAAGTTCCCTAATTGAATAAGCCCGTTACAAAGGCTTAAGAACTTGTTAATGAATTCGCTAAAATAGAACAACGGGTGGTTATTGACCAGCATTGCAGTGCCGTGTACAGAGAAGCACATGAGCAGCGAAGCGCAGGAAATGACCGCCAGTGTTCATTTTTAGTCGAATTCATTAACAAGCTCTAAATCATCTCGTCGCCACCTTTAGTACCCAAAGCAATTTTACCTTCATCTGCCAGGCTCCTAGCAATAGCCAGGATATCCCGTTGGGCTTTTTCCACATCACTGACCTTCACCGGTCCTTGCATCTCCAAATCATCACGTAACAAATCAGAAGCCCGCTTTGACATGTTGCTAAAAATCTTTTCCTTAACTGGTTCTGTCGTACCCTTCAATGCCAACATCAACTGCTCAGTAGATACATCACGCAACAAAGTCTGTACGCTGCGATTATCCATATCCACCAAATTTTCAAAAACAAACATTTTGTCTTTAATTTTATCGCAAAGTTCTTCATCCCACTCATGAATTTTCTCAAGTACTTCTGTCTCTACTGATCCCTCGAGAAAGTTAATCACATCTGCGACGCTTTTAATGCCTCCGACCGATGCTATTTTTCCAACTTTCTGACCACTTAATTGCTTTTCAATAACATGTCCAAGCTCAGAAATCGCTTCAGGTTTAACTGTATCAATCGTACACATCCGCAATAAAACTTCAGCCCGTTTTTCCGATGAAAAATAACCCACCACTTCAGCTGATTGCTCACTGTCAAGATGGATAAGAATAGTTGCGATAATTTGTGGATGTTCGTTACGAATCACATCAGCAATAAGACGGGCATCCAACCATTTAAGTCGATTAAGCCCACTATCTTTATCAGATACTAATATCCTATCAATAAATGGAATTGCATTTTCCTCGCCTAAGGCGTTGATGAGTACCGTACGCAAATAATTTTCAGCATCTACCGTCAAGCTCGTTTGATCTTCAATTGCAGTTAAAAACTCACCTAATACGCCTTGCATTTTTGCTTTACTGACACTACTCATTGTTGAGATGGCCATACCCACTTTTTGCACTTGACGTGGCTCTAAGTGTTTAAGTACTTCAGCGGCATTTTTCTCTCCCATCCCTAACAACAAAATTGCAGCCCGTTCAATGCCATCCATAGTACTATCCCCGCTCAACCCAAGTTTTAACTACCTGCGCCACTCGCTTTGGTTCTTTATCTACCACCTGGCGAAGTAATGACAATTGTGATTCATAATCATTCGCATGAGGCAGCATAGCTTGACCTTCGTGAGTAAGTTCTGCCGCTTTCTCATCTGTATTTTCTTCCCGACGCACACCAGACAAATTCTTGAATAACGGCCTGAGAAGACCAAATACCATTGCCAACACAAATAATGCAGCACCAACTTGTTTCATTATTGACCAAAAAGAATCTTTTTGCCAAAATTTTTCTTCTGGCAGTGGAGGTACTGGATCAGGCTTGACGAAATGACTATTAAGTACATTCAAGCTATCACCACGTTTGGTATTTAAACCGATTGCATTAGCAACTAGAACTTTAATTTGATCAATTTCAGCCTGTGTTAAGGGTTTGACTTCCATTTTTTGGTCTTGGGATTCAAAGTGGGTTTATCATCTACCAAAACAGCAACTGTTATACGTTTAATTGTCCCAGGTTGATTTTTGGTATGACTAATCGTCTTATCCAATTCAAAATTCTTTGTACTTTGCTTGCGATAATCACTCGCATCCACATCAACATTGGCATTATTTACCTGCGTATTATTCTTTGCATTTGGATTATTATTATTTTTACTTTGCTGTAAGCTAGCATTGGTTGGCGCTGTATTTGATAATGAACCAGGCACTCCACTGGCATTACCACCCAGCTTACGTTTTTCTTCCATACTTTGTTCGCTGCGCAATGACTGCAATTCAGGATTGTACATTTCCTGGGTTTGCTCAAAAGACGTGAAATCCAGATCCGCTGAAACTTTCGCCCTAACTCGTCCATAGCCAAGCAAAGGAGTCAAAATATCCTGAATTCTTTGCACGTATTGTTGTTCAAGGGTTTGACGATAATCCATAAAGCGTTCAGTATTGGTAAATAATGTTTGCCCACCCCCCTCACTCAGCAATTGGCCGTTTTGATCAACAACAGTAACTCGGCTGGCAGAAAGACTTGGAATACTAGAAGCAACTAAATTAATAATTGACGCAATGGTTTGTTTTTAATTCAAGTCCAGAATAAACATCAATAAACACCGAAGCACTAGGTTCACGATTATCCCTGACAAAAGCAGATTCGCGGGGAATAGCTAAATGCACTCGCGCAGATTTGATATCATGAAATTGACTAATAGTCCGCGCTAACTCTGTCTCAAGCGCTTGTTTATACCGAGCATTTTCCATAAATTGGCTACTATTAAAACATTGGAATTCGTGGAAAATGATTCATAACCCGCCCCCTTACCACGTGGCAGACCTTCCGCAGCTACTTTCAAGCGCGCTTCCTGCGCCTCATCAGCTTGTACCAGTATGGTGCCATGACTTTTATCAATTTTGAATGGGATATTATTGCGTTGCAAAAGGTCCACAATATCAGTTGCGTCTCGTGGCCCTATTTCACTATAAAGAGGTAGATAAGTTGGTTCACGTGACCATAAAACCACTCCAACACCAATCGCTACACTTGCAGCAAGGCCTAACATCAATCCCAATTGCCTGGGGACAGAGAGATTTGCGAATCTTGCTGCGGCAGTTGAAGCACTGTCAGCCAATGCCATGATTAACTCCTGTATCTCCAATAGGTGGCTGTTCTTTTTCTAACAGTTCCGTAATTATATGCCTGCTATATAGGCATATTCATAATATCTTCATAAGCTTGTACTAATTTGTTCCTTACTCTTAAAGTCGCTTCAAAACCCAAGCTTGATTTCTGCGCTGCAACCATGACTTCACCAATACCAACACTTTTATCACCCAATTCAAATTTGGTTCTTAAATTGTCTGCGTTTTGGTGCAACTGATTTACTTCGCCTAAAGCATGTTTAAAAACATCACCAAATGAAGTCTGGATTCCATTCTCTACACTACTACCTTCAGCTTTAGCTGCCAATACACGCATCTGATTTAGCAAAGAGACAGTATTAATATCGCTCATTATCACTCTCCTCTATCCCTACTCAACTTGGTTCCTATACGACATATCCCTCTTCGCGCATTTTTGCTAATTTATAACGCAATGTACGTTCACTCACGCCTAAAACGGCTGCAACTTTTTGTCGGTTACCATCGTATTCTTTCAATGTCTGTTCGATTAATTCAAACTCATGATTCTGGAGATTTTTGCTATCCGCTTTCTTAACAAGTCTTGGTACATCCACACCCTGCATAGGTAATTGCAAATGGGGTACTTCAATGATGCCCTGTGTTTGAAGTACTAATGCACGCTGTACGACATTATCTAGTTCACGAGCATTACCTGGCCAACTGTATTCGAGTAGTGCTTGCTTGGCCTCATCACTCAAACTAGGAATTAGTGGTTGATTATTCTGACAGTGACGACGAATCAGATAATTTGCCAAAGGAATAATGTCACAAATTCTTTCTCTTAATGGCAACCAATGGAGAGGAAAAACATTTAAGCGATAATACAAATCCTCGCGAAAACGCCCTGCTTTAACCTCATCAAGCAATTTTCTATTACTAGTAGCTAATACTCGTACATCAAGATTAATCAGTTTATTAGCGCCTATGCGCTCAACCTCTTTTTCCTGTAGCACCCGCAATAATTTTGCTTGCAGACCCAAATTCATTTCACTGACTTCATCCAGTAATAAAGTACCGCCTTGTGCCTGTTCAAATTTTCCAGGAGTTGACTTGTAAGCACCAGTAAACGCTCCTTTCTCATAGCCAAATAAGGTTGCTTCCAACATTTGCTCAGGAATTGCAGCACAGTTAATAGCAATAAAAGGATGCTGTTTGCGTGGAGAATGATCATGGATGAAGTGCGCTAATACTTCCTTTCCTGTACCACTTTCACCACTAATCATCACTCCAACATCTGATTGCGCCACTCGCAAGGCCATCGACAACAAGGCTTGGCTCTTCGGATCTTGAGCAACGGGCTGATTGTCATCTTCTATGATAACAGGTTTAATATAGCGATTAATTTTTCAGTAAGCGCGTGCGCACTAAAAGGTTTTTGCAGATAATCAACCGCGCCATGACGCATAGCAGCGACAGCATCTTCAACTGAGCCATGCGCTGTCATTAAAATAACAGGAACACCTGGATTACGACGTTGAATTTCAGCAAGAAGTTGTTGCCCATCTATCTTATCCATACGAACATCACTTAAAATAATTGCGGGGCTATGTCGCTCTAGCATAGCCAATGCTTCTTTACCATCTTTCGCTGCCAGATAAGAGTGTCCTGCCAGATTCATTGTTTCTGCCAGTGCTTCACGTAAAACGGGATCATCTTCAACAATTAACACGTCACTCATGAGTTATCCTCGGGTAAAATACCATTATCCTGGTAGATTAATCGTTATACAACTCCCTTGCCCTAGTAAAGACTCTAACATAACCTCTCCACCGTGCGCTCTTACAACTGCATAAACAACAGCAAGCCCTAATCCTGTTCCCTGTGCTTTCGTCGTGAAAAAGGGAGTAAAGGCCTGCCCTTTTATATCATCAGACATCCCAAGACCATTGTCGATCATTTTAAATTGCACATCACCATTAGCCTGATCCTCAATAGTCAGACTGATACAATTTGCCTTAGCTTGCAAGGCATTGATAACAAGATTTAACATGGCTCCAATAAATGATTCACTATGCAAAGGTATTTCATCTTTCTGCGATTGATTATCAATAGTAAAAATTGCAGACTCAGCTTGAATAAAAGGCTGTGCCCGCTCACGCAACTGATTACAACAATCTTGTAATGATAATGAAACTAGCTCAATCATTTCACCTTTAGCAAACAACAACAATTCTTGAATTTGCTGTTCAATACTGGCATGGCAGTCTTGTAAACGAGTAATCCATTGTATGCAACGATTATCATGCTGTGGCTGTGCAGCTAAATGCTCAGTGTAAAGTATTGCTGATGACAAAGGGGTTCTAATCTGGTGAGCAAGCTGGGCAGTCATTCTACCCATAGACATCAAACGATGCTGATTTGCTTTAGATTCTTCATAATCGCGACTAGCTGTTACATCAGTTAAGGTAATTAATTGCCCTGGTAAACTTTCGAGCGAAGAAATGGCTACGTGTAATCTACGACCATTAACTAAAGAAACTTCATGACCATCATCGGCGCGAGGAGCAAAAAACTTGCTTAATTACTTT
>NZ_CALJ01000236.1 GCF_000308315.1 Legionella tunisiensis
GCACCGCAACAGGCAGCAACTGTTTGGGCATCAAAAACATTTCCTTTCTTGATAAATGCTTCCCTTAAGGTTGTGTGTAAAGCACAAGAATCGATAACAGAAATAGTAAAAAATTTCTCAATTGGAGTCTGCCTGAAAAAATCATAAAGACTTGTATATTCATGTTCCAGACGCAATAAGCGATACATGAAAGCTCCCATCAAGATAGCTACAGCCTTCTTTACTTCAGAATCAGTGCGGGGCTTAAGATCAGTTTTTAATTGACTAATACAAGCAATTTGCGAAAGACGTAGCTCCTTAGGTATAGGGGTAAAAACCCAGGTTGCTTTCTTCTTTACGTTTTTACAATACTCCTCTTTTAACGTTTCAGCTATGACACATAGATCAGAATAACTAGCAACAAAATAGCGCGATGCAAATTTATTAAAAACGGCTTCTAATTTATCTGCTTCTTCACATAGTTTTTCAAAAGAAGGTGGCTCATACCCCATATATTCTCCTTGGCATCTTTATCCATACACAGCCACTGTCCTTTTATTTAGTGGAACTGCTACTCCCAATTCCTTGCGATGGGAGCTTCTATTTTTATAACAATCTGCCAAAGAATTTGCAATAACTGAATCTTTATTTGCTATTTGTTAAAGCGTAAATCAATCTGTGAAACCAGATTTTGATGAATATTATCAAAACCACGATTAGACATAATCAACACAGCATCACCAGGCTGTACCGTATCAACCACGGCATTAACAATCGCATTAGTAGTTGGCAATACCTGATGTGGACAAACCCAATCTTTTACTACATTCATCAGACTAAATTGCTCAGGGTTCAACACAAAAGCACCATCTACAGCTGCCAATGCCTCTGACATAGCACCAGCATGCACCCCTGTTTTCATGGTATAAGAAGCAAATTCAAGAACAGCGAAAATACGTTGATGCCTTCCACTTTGTTTAAGAGCCTTAATGGTTTTACTTATTGCTGTAGGATGGTGCGCAAAATCATCGTAAACGGTAATCCCATGACGACTGGATTTTACTTCCAAACGCCGTTTAACAGGACTAAATTCAGCTAAAGCGCTCGCTGCTATATCTGCATCCACACACCAGCAAAGGAACTTGCTGCTATTGCAGCCAAACCATTTTCGACATTAAATTGTCCGATCAAAGGCCAGTGTACTTCTGTCACTACCTTCCCCTGATGCCATACGCGAAAAGCCTGACCGCTATCATCAAGCAATTCAGCCCGCCAAGTAGCATCACCACTAAAAGCCAAATCATTGACTGCGGAAAAAACACCACGAGCAAGAACTTCGTTTAGCGCAGCATCATCGCGTGGTTTAATAACTACTCCTTTGGCAGGAATAGTCTTTAAATAATAATGAAACTGTTGCTGAATAGCAGCGAGGTTTTCGTAGATATCAGCATGATCAAATTCCAAATTATTTAAAATCGCGACTTCAGGCCGATAATGCATCAGTTTGGGTCGTTTATCAAAAAATGCGCTATCGTACTCATCTGCTTCAATAACAAACCATTCACCTTCTCCCAAATTTGCACTGGTATTAAAATTAGGTGCTACTCCACCAATGAGGAAACCAGGTTGTAAACCCGCTTGATGTAAGATAAAAGCAAGCATGGATGTTGTTGTTGTTTTGCCATGTGTACCAGAAACAGCCATTACGCGATAACGAGGCAAAATGTTTTCAGCTAACCACTGCGGACCTGAAATATAATTTTTACCCGTATTAAGCACTGCCTCCAGAACAGGCATTCCTCTCTTGATAGCATTACCGACAATCACGCAATCTGCTTTCAACGCTTGTGTACTATCCTCATACCCTTCCGTCCATTCAATGCCTTTTGCCTGCAATAAATCACTGACTGGTGGATAACAATTTGCATCACACCCTGTTACCTTAAAACCAGCGTCTCTCGCTAATAAAGCCAGAGCGCTCATGAAGGTTCCGCTAACACCCAAGATATGTAAATGCATAATTATTCCTATCACCAAAATGAAACAGTTAAAATATTACAAGCTAATAAACCAATACTTGCTAAAATAGAAGCCAGATTATCTAATTCCAAAGCATATTTATAGATATGGGCTGTGATTAAAAATTGCCAAGCAGTCAATACCAGGGTGAGGATCAAATACAAAATTCCAAACAATAAAACAAGCGTTGAATTCATATTTGAATTAAAAATTGGTGTCACCAATAATAAAGGCATAGCAAATATATGAACAATTAGATGGCTTACCAAAAGCGCAGTCAACGTTTGGGAAAAACGATTAGCTTTCCGATAAACTTTCAGTAATACAAAAGTATAAATAAAATAGGAACAAAGCAAACTAAGGCCAGCTAAAATCGATGTTATTAGGCTAAATTCCTTTTGTACATCCGTGATGTACCATTGCAGAATAATCAAAGCAAGGAATAAAAAAGCGACAAGTCCCAGTAAAAAATGAGAATAAGGCGTGTTTGCCGGTGTTTCCTTAAATATGCAAACTCTCCAATAACGCTTAAAAAGC
>NZ_CALJ01000235.1 GCF_000308315.1 Legionella tunisiensis
AAAAATTTCTACAGGGAATTTAAATAAGGTACCTGGTGGCCACCCATGGAAGACTGCGACTTGATAAGTACCCAAGTGACCCAGAAATCGCGATAATGAGTGATGAGCCTCAAGAGTTACTCCACTGTAAAACTCTCTCCACACCCACATTGACCTGTTTGATTAGGATTATTAAAAACAAACTTGTGATTTAACCCCTGTTTGACGTAATCAATACTCATACCTTTAAGATAGGGATAACTGCCTTTATCAATACAGATGTGATAATCACCCGCCAGTGGCAGAACAATGTCGTTCTCTTGAATCACTGCAACGTAATCCACAACATAAGACAAACCTGAGCAGCCAGTTTTCTTTACCGATAAACGAATCCCTTTGCAATCCTTCTGTTTGGCTAGATCAGAGAGTACATGACGGGTAGCTGCTTCACTTAAAGTAATACCCATTACAGAATCACTCTTATGTTGCATAACTTCACTCATTATTTTCCCCCTTTCTACCCTTAAATTATATTAAACACAGCGTTATTGACATTCCGCTAGTAAGATAATGAAATCAGCGACTCAATTTTGCTTTCATCATCCTCACGATTTCTTTATAACCATCCTCAATCTGCAGTGCTACATGATAGCGAATCGTTGGTAAAGCAAATTGTTGTATTAGCCAAGCATAATCATATCTTGGATGTATCTCCAACAAACTCCCTTCCAATTTCCGGCACAACCATTCAGCAGTAGCAATCAGATAAGGGTTACCATAGGCTTTAAAGCGCGCCTTAAGGACGCGACCTTGCTCATCACAACACAAATAAAAGTCGAAGACATCCCCTCGACCAGCCTCTCCCCCGTGATAATGAACACACAATGGCTGTGATAAATCCAATACACCAACATGGTTTGGCGAAAAAAAGCAAGATTCTACAAGTTCATTATACATCATAGTGGTGATATTTCGTGCAAACGGTTTATCTGATAACAAATTATTTCAATGGCCTGTTTCACTTGCTCCTCAGTAGTAAAACGACCACAAGACAATCGAATTGAACTATACGCTAACTCATCATTCAAGCCTAGGGCCCTTAGTACATAAGAAGGCTGCCTACTTGCCGCTGAACAAGCGGAGGCAGTTGAAATAGCTAATTCACGCAAAGCGAATAAGAGTGAATCTCCATCAACACCAGCAAAAGTCACATTTAAATTTCCAGCAATGCGTTGTTGTTCATGGCCATTTAAACGAATTCCGGGCAGATGTTTAATCCCTTGCCATAATTGCTGACGCAAACGCAAAATACGATCTTGCTCTTCTATTCGGGAATGTTCCGCTATAGCAAAAGCTTCTCCCATCGCCACTATCTGATGTGTTGCTAATGTACCTGAACGCATTCCACCTTCATGACCACCCCCGAAAGAAAGTGCTTGAATACGAATTCGCGGTTTATGACGAACATATAAAGCACCTATACCTTTGGGACCGTAATTTTTATGAGCAGAAAACGACATCAGATCAACGGACATTTTATGCAGATCGATTTCAATTTTACCGGCACTTTGTGCCGCATCGACATGGAAAATAATTCCTTTACCACGCAGCAATTCACCAATAGCACTAATATCCTGCACAACGCCTATTTCATTATTAACGTGCATGATAGACACTAAAATTGTTTCATCTCTAAGAGCTTGAGCCAGCGATTGTATATCGAGTAAACCATCTGGCTGTGGTTCAAGATAGGTTACTTGAAAGCCTTCTTTCTCTAATTGATGGAAACTATCAAGTACTGCCTTATGTTCTGTAAGCATGGTAACTACATGGCGACCTTTCCTTTGATAAAAACGGGCTGCTCCCAAAATGGCTAGGTTATCCGCCTCGGTCGCACCGGAAGTAAACACTATTTCTTGTGGCTGCGCACGAATGGCAGCAGCTATCTGTGCACGCGCACAATCCACAGCTTCAGCCGCCAGCTTACCATAGACATGAGTAATCGAAGCTGGATTACCAAAACAACCATCCGGCCCTAAATACTTCATCATTTTTTCAATTACCTCCGGATCAACAGGCGTAGTTGCCATATAATCCAAATAGATCGGTAATTTACCCATGCTTAACCCCCACTAGCGATCCTTCGCATACTTCAATGCATTTTGCATATGGCTTAAAATTCCCCGTAGAATAGTAACTTCCATGTATTCTAGTCCTGCACGATTAAATAGCCTTCTAATCCGTTGTACCAAGCGTCTAGTCGGCTTGGTACTCTTTAAAAAATTTATTGCTTGTAATACTTCTATTAGATGAGTATAAAACTGTTCCGCCTCATCTGCTGTTGCCAAACGATCATGGCGTAAGCCAACATCGGTCTCAGGTGATAATAGTTTCATTCGCAATTCATAGGCAATAATTTGTACAGCCTGAGATAGGTTTAAAGAACTGTATACTGGATTAGAGGGAATATTGACATGATAATGGCAGCGCAATAACTCTTCATTAGTAAGCCCTGAACGTTCACGGCCAAAAATAACCGCTACCTCAGTCTCATCAGGCTGAGAACGAACAAGTTCTGCACAACTTGCTGGAGTTAAACCAGGTAGGCTAAGACCCCGCGGTCTGGCACTGGTAGCAATAATCACTTGGCAACCTGTAAGCGCCTCTTCCAATGAGTCACAAACCACTACCTGCTGCAACAGATCATCCGCGCCGGCCGCCATTTCATAAGCTTTTTGATCAGGAAAAGACTTCGGAGAAACCAGATAGAGCTTATGTAAACCCATCGTTTTCATTGCTCTTGCAGCTGAACCGATATTGCCAGGATGAGACGTTTCAATCAGTACTATTCGAATTGAAGCAAATTTCATAACAACAGTCTAAATTATTCAATAATCGCAACTATACCAGCAATGACTTCTCTCTGTACAAAAAAATGTGTTAGAATCGCGAACTTTGCTAAAAACGAGTGAATCCATGCAACCACTATTAAATATTGCCATCACCGCCGCACGTCTTGCCGGTGATATCATCGTCCGCCATTTAGAACAACTTGATCGGATTAAGGTCACTGCAAAAAGCAGTGAAGAATATTTTACTGAAGTGGATATCAAGGCAGAGCAAGCCATTATTTATACTATCCATAAAGCGTATCCTGAGCATGGCATTATTGCTGAAGAAAGTGGTATTCATAATGATAATGCTGAATCAGTATGGATTATCGACCCGCTCGATGGTACAACTAACTATATGCATGGCTTCCCTTTCTTTTCAGTATCCATCGCCCATAAAGTAAAAAACCGTATTGAGCATGCTGTTGTCTATGACCCCATACGCCACGAATGCTTTTCAGCCAGTCGTGGCCGTGGTGCACAATTAAATGATCGGCGTATCCGCGTTTCAAAACAAACGCAATTAAATGCTTCCTTACTCGGGACAGGTTTTCCTTTCCGCAATATTGCTCTAGCACAACGCTATTTACCCACGTTTGAAGCATTAATTGGTAAATGTGCTGGTGTTAGACGTACCGGATCCGCCGCGTTGGATCTGGCTTACGTAGCGAGCGGTAGGTTGGATGGCTTCTGGGAATTTGGCCTTCGTCCCTGGGATATTGCAGCCGGCAGCTTGATTGTCAAAGAAGCAGGTGGACTCATTAGCGACCTGCAAGGTGGCGAAAATTACATGAAACAAGGCGATGTTGTCGCTGGCACTCCCAAAGTCTTCAAATCATTGCTGCAAACTTTTATGCCAATAATCAAGAGTTAAGGAGCTGTATTCTCGCCATTGCGGGAATAGTTTAGATGATAAAGACAAAAGATTGGTGTCTTGGTGTTAAAGGAACAGCGTTAATTTGTTAACCTGTTAGTACAGATTTTTATTATCTAACACGACATTGAAATGACTGGGGATAGACTCTATAATCTCGCCTCATCAAACAACTACAGGATATAAAATGCAACCAGGCGATGCCTTAACCGCTGAAGATTATTCCAAAGCAATGAATCTATTGGGGCAAAATTTATTGTCCGCGTTAACCCAATCCATAGAGAAACTGCCACAACCGCTACGTAACCGTAAAGTAGTATCTCAGGCTTTGTCTGCATTTCTTGCCAATCTTATTTATAAGCAATTTCCAGAAGATCAAGAGTCACGCCAGCAAATGCTTGATGAACTTACTACACTTATACAAGTTCAATTAGACGGCATCTCACAATTTTCTGAGTCTGTATAATAACCAATTTACTTCATTCCCTGCTCAAGCGGGGAATTTACAATACAATTAATGAACCGACGCACTGTCCACTACCTGCCGCAATCATGTACTGAGATAACAATCACTGGTATAACTTGGGACTTGTAGTCTTCGGGTTTCTCAATTTATTATTGAGCCTGATCACCCTTACATACAATTAAAAAGGGATTTTATGAAAAGATATCAACTCTTGCTAGTAGACGATTCCAAGCCTGCCCAAGAAGCATTTAAAGCTATTTTGGCCGATTTTCACTGTGATATCGTTGTTGCTGAATCAGGCGAACAGGCGATTGAGGAATGTAATCTTTTGCATTTTGATCTTATTGTGATGGATCTAAGCTTACCCAGACACAATGGATTTGAAATTACAGAGCACATCAAAAAAGCAGCGCTCTTAATAAAAATACTCCTATCGTGGCGTTAAGTGTTCATAAAAAAGCGATGTTTTCTACTCAAATTCGAAAATCGCAGATTAGCGGATTCATTTCCAAACCGTTCACTCGTGAAGAGGCAGCTGAATTAATGAACCTGCTTGAACAGAATGCCTTGTAACCTCTTCAATGAACAGCTAGGTTTTGCTAATTTTATGCCGGTTGTGGAAGGTCTTTATATTGATTATGAGAATTAATTATTAATCGATGATCCCTTTGATATACATCATCCCAAAAATGCAGCACCCCCTCTTCGTTTACCCAGGCTGTAATATAGGTCACACGAATGGGTATAGGATTTGCCAACTTAAAGGTGACCGTACGTCCAGACTCTAGTAGTTGTTTAATATCTGGCAATTGATCTTTGATTGAATCCTCATGTTTAGCAATTTTTGCAAAAAGAGTTAAAGGATTTTCTAAACGAACACAACCTGAGCTAAAGAAGCGCTTTTCTTTATTAAATAATTCTTTTGAGGGAGTATCATGCAAATAAACAGAATGAGAATTAGCGAAGTGAAATTTAATTTGTCCCAAGGCATTTTTGGAGCCGGGATCTTGTCGAAATAAATAAGCGCTTGGATTAACAGTGACGTCAGACCATTGAATTTTATTTAGTGGAATTTCATTTTTTAATGAATTCTTATGAAAAACCCGAATATGTTGCTCTCCCAGATAACTTGGATTGGTCAGTGCTTTTGGAATAAGGTCTTGCCTGACTATGGTGGGCGGTACATTCCAATAAGGATTTATAATAATGTGGGTTATTTCAGAATCTAATTCAGGAGTTGCCCGTGTACGCTTACCGACTATAACACGAGAAGTTATTTTTGTTTTATGCTTGCTGACATAACGCAAACGATAGTCTGGAACATTAATCCATATGTACTTGGGCGTAACCTGTTTGCTAAATGTTTTCCAACGTTTAATGTTAATATAAATCTGCTGTAAACGCTTTTGTGGCGAAATGTTTAAAGCATTCAATGTATCTTTACCGACAATACCATCGGCCAAAATGCCATGCCTTTCCTGAAATAGCTGAACTGCCTTTTCTAACTCTTTATCAAAATAAGAATCATTAATTGAGGCAGAAGCTGGAAGCTCCCCTGTTCTTTGCAATCGTTTACGAAGAGTGATAGTCGCATTACTGCGAGAACCGATTCGTAATGCCTTATCAGTTACAATGGTCTGCCAAGGATTCTTGACTGCCTCAAGGTAAAGGGGAATAAATGTTTCTAATTGATGATAAGGTGTATTATCTGGGAGATTAATTTGTTCTGCATCTACCTTGACGCTCGTTAAAATCCATGCAAAACAGAATACGCCTACCCCCTTCAACCATTGCCGCTTATCAAGCTTAACCATCTGGTTTATCCTCTATATTTTCTGCTATTCGTTGAGGCAGCGATTTTGCGAGGGCGCTAGGGGATTGTCAACAACATTGAAAGTGAATAGCCTGTGATTACCTTATAGACTATAAAAGAATCAATAGGTTAAATCCTGCTCTATTGATACAGGTTGCAAAAAACAACTAAAGTAAAATAATGTAATATTATCTTGCTCTAGGATGTGCGAGTGATTAAAAGGAATTAACAAATGCGAATTAAACCCATATTGGTAGCCCTCTGTCTTTTCCTATCCTCCATGAGTCATGCCACGCTGACTATTGGTACCCTTATGTTTAAGCCACCTTACGTTCTGTCTCCAAACAATCAATTTGATATTGATTTAGCGGAATTACTGTGCGAGCGCTTGCAAGAGCAATGTAATAGGTATGAACGCACTCTACAAACGATTAGAAGAAGGTAAAGTTGATTTGGCAATGGGAGGCATTCCGATTTCTTATGCCCTTAAAATAAACTTTATTTTCAGTTTGCCTTATATGCTAAATAAAGGGCAGTTTTTAGTACTGAAAGAGAACCCTATTCATTCCGTCAAAGGATTACAAGGACAAACCGTTGGTGTTTTGCGAAACATACTCAATGGAGGTGTATTTTATAATTATCACCTGAATCATTACCAGAAACTATTTCAAGTCAATATGCATGAAGACAAAGAATTGAAAAGCGAAAGAGGCCACGGGAATATTAATGTCTGACGATCAATATCTGGAGGCCTCTATGCATCTCGAAAGACTACACGGTAGTATTTAAGCTCTTATACCTTGCTGCATACCCATTGCTATGGGCAATTGATTGGCAACAGCAGTACCAATATTTTTGCCATCCTCTCAAATACACTTTGCTTATAGGTATAGTCGATAATTTGGTCAATCTTGACGATATTACGAGCAATCTGGCCGCTGCTAGCAAAACCATCAATTAGTCCACGGTTTTTAGCCTGTTGACCTGTCCAAAAAAGCCCTGAGAAAGTAAGATCATCAATTTTAAGACGGTTGCCCCGCCCTTCTTTGACTTTCGCGATGAATTGCTGATGCACATCATCCAGCATGGTTTGCAGGAGTTGTTTATCACCGGGAGCCACGGGTGAGAAAGGATCTAGAAAGCCTTTATTAACCCCTGCTGTCTGTAAACGCCTACTCACTCCAATTTTTTGCATGGCATCGGTAAAACCAAAACCGTTATACAACACACCAATCGAACCAACCATGCTTGCAGGATTGGCATAGATTTCATCAGCACCAGCAGCGAGATAATAAGCAGCGGAAGCACACATATCGACACACACAGCATACGTTTTAATATCAGGATATTTTTGACGATAATATCGCAGAGCATTGTACATATAGTCAGCCTGTACAGCACTACCGCCTGGACTGTTAATTCGTATGATCAGAGCTTTCAATCCCGTATTTTTGTAGGCACCATCCAAACCCTTCACAAAATTCTCTGCACTGCCACTATCAGTATCGAATATAGTTCCATTCACATCAACCAAACCTACGTGAGGTTTAGCATGTAACGCTTTATCCTCATCTCTATAAGTGATAACTGCATAAATAACAAAGGCAAGCAGCAATAAGAAAATGATTCTCTTTACCCAACGCCAACGGCGTTTTCTCTTCTGTTCCTTCATAAACTCAATAACAATCTGGTTTAACAAGGTTTGAGAATCTGGATTCTCAGTCATTGGATTATTATTCATAATTAATACTTGATATTGTCAAAAGAGCCCTCATTTTACGGGGTACTGCATCATTTAAACAATCATTTCCTGAAAAAGAGAGACCTTTATATGAGAATGGACAAGCTTACCTCAAAATTCCAAATGGCTTTAGCCGATGCCCAATCATTAGCGTTGGGGAGAGATAATGGTTTTATTGAACCAGAACATCTCATGAAAGCACTGCTTGATCAACAAGGCGGCAGTTGCCGGCCTTTGTTAACGAAAGCTGGAGTTAATTTATCCCAGCTGCGAACCTTAATAGACCAGGCTCTGGATAAACTGCCTAAAGTTTCAGGAACAGGAGGAGATATCCATATTTCCAATGCTCTTGGACGCTTGCTTAATCTCACTGACAAATTATCTCAACAAAGAAAAGACAGTTATATTTCCAGTGAGATATTTGTCTTAGCGGCTATTAGTGAAGACGGATCGCTGGCCAAATTATTAAAGCAAGCTGGTGCTGATAAGCAGGCAATCGAAAAAGCTATCAATGACATCCGGGGTAATGAAACAGTAAATGATCCCAATGCTGAAGAACAACGACAAGCGCTGGAAAAATATACGCTTGATTTAACGGAGCGTGCAGAACAAGGTAAGTTGGATCCAGTGATTGGTCGCGATGATGAAATACGTCGTACTATCCAAGTCCTGCAACGACGTACAAAAATAACCCCGTCCTCATTGGAGAACCTGGGGTAGGAAAAACAGCTATTGTGGAAGGCTTGGCGCAACGAATTGTTAATGGCGAAGTACCTGAGGGCTTAAAAGACAAACGTTTATTGTCCTTAGACATGGGAGCCTTAATTGCTGGCGCCAAATTTCGTGGTGAATTTGAAGAGCGATTAAAAGCCGTCTTGAATGATTTGGCGAAACAAGAAGGGCAAATTATTTTATTTATCGATGAACTCCATACGATGGTTGGTGCCGGTAAAGCAGAAGGAGCAATGGATGCAGGTAACATGTTAAAACCTGCTCTCGCACGTGGGGAATTACATTGTATTGGTGCCACAACACTGGATGAATACCGTCAGTACATTGAGAAAGATGCAGCCCTTGAACGCCGTTTCCAGAAAGTTTTAGTCAACGAGCCAAGTGTTGAAGATACCATTGCTATTTTGCGTGGCTTAAAAGAGCGTTACGAAGTGCATCATGGTGTTGAAATCACCGACCCGGCTATCGTAGCAGCCGCCACACTTTCTCATCGCTATATTAGTGATAGACAATTACCTGATAAAGCCATTGATTTAATCGATGAGGCAGCTAGTCAAATCCGTATGGAAATTGATTCCAAACCAGAAAGTCTGGATAAACTCGACAGACGCCTCATTCAATTAAAAATTGAACGGGAAGCGCTGAAAAAGGAACATGACGAAGCCTCCAAAAACGTTTGGAAGATTTACAAAAACTATTGGAGAACTGGAAAAATTACGCTGATCTGGCTGAGATCTGGAAAACAGAAAAAGCCACGCTACAAGGTGCTACTCAAATTAAAGAAGCCCTCGAGCAAGCAAAAATTGAATTGGAAACAGCAAGAAGAGCTGGCGATTTAGCACGCATGTCAGAATTACAATACGGCCGCATTCCAGAACTGGAAAAACAACTGAATCAGGTTTCTACCGCTGAACCCAGTGAAACGAGACTAGTGCGCAACAAAGTCACTGAGGAAGAAATCGCCGACGTTGTTTCTAAATGGACAGGGATTCCTGTTTCTAAAATGCTGGAGGGTGAAAGGAAAATTATTACACATGGAAGAAGCCTTACATAAACGACTCATTGGTCAAAATGAAGCAGTTGATGCGGTGGCCAATGCTATTCGCCGCTCACGAGCTGGCTTATCCGATCCAAATCGTCCTATTGGTTCCTTCTTATTTCTTGGTCCAACAGGTGTTGGTAAAACCGAGCTTTGTAAAGCCTTAGCCGCTTTTCTCTTTGATACAGTAGAAGCCATGGTGCGAATTGATATGTCTGAATTCATGGAAAACATTCCGTTGCCCGCTTGATTGGCGCACCTCCAGGTTATGTGGGTTATGAAGAAGGTGGTTATTTAACTGAAGCTGTACGTCGTCGTCCCTATTCCGTGATCTTACTGGATGAAATTGAAAAAGCGCATAGCGATGTATTTAATATTCTTTTACAAGTGCTTGATGACGGCCGTTTAACAGATGGCCAAGGTAGAACAGTTGATTTCCGTAATACAGTGATTGTCATGACTTCCAATATTGGTTCTTCACTTATTCAAGAGATGGGAGCCAAACTGGATTATGAGCAGATTAAAGCAGCTGTCATGGATTTAGTCAGTCAGCATTTTCGCCCTGAATTCATCAATCGTATTGATGATTCCGTGGTATTCCATGCTTTAACCAAAGAACAAATTGCCAATATTGCCACTATCCAAATTGGTTATTTGCAGCAGCGATTGCACCAGCAAAATATCGCTTTGCAGATTAGTTCCGAAGCGTTGGCACACCTTGCTGAAGCAGGTTTTGATCCAGTGTATGGGGCAAGGCCATTGAAACGGACTATTCAGCAAAAACTAGAAAATCCATTGGCCCAATCGTTATTAACAGGCCAATTTAAGCCAGGTGATAAAATAAATGTTCTCTGGAAAGATAATCATTTACAGTTTACCTGAGTTTGACAAAAGCAAGGCTTCTGATGCAGAGGCCTTGCTACATCACAAATGTAAATTCAAGCCTATTTGTCTCCTTCAATTCCTTCGATTGATTCAGCAAATCAGTTTCCATTAATTCAAGGCCTCCCCAAGCGTCAAATTTAATTATTGTGGATTCCCCTGGTAAATGGGTAAAGAATTTTAGGGCGCTAAAAGCAAGATCAGTGGTCTTCGTATCCAACGTATTCTCCAAACCCTCAATAACCTCACGGATTGCACTATCAAGGTGAGAATAAGGTACAGTTTGACAGGCTTTTAAGGGTAAAATATAAGCCCCTAAAAGAGCGTGTTGATTGTAGATCTCTAATCTCTCTATCATTGTTTCTACAAA
>NZ_CALJ01000234.1 GCF_000308315.1 Legionella tunisiensis
TCGTTGGGGCTTGTAGAGTTCAGTAAAGCAATCCTGTTTTTGCCTCTCCAGTCTTGCTTATTAGCACCATTTTTTTCCATTCAAGCATTGGCAATTACGTCAAACTGCCAGGGATTATATACTTCTACGTTACCATTTAATTAGTTTACCTTTACTTACCCTCATTATTTTTTACGGGTATTAGTAATTTTGCAACACGTTGGCTTATCCCAATCCTATTTTTATGCCCACTCTGCATCTTCAGCCAAGTACAAGTGAAACCTGAGTTAACCATCAAAATACGTTCTTTTACCGTAACTTGTTTATTAGTCCAAATTATTTTCTTTGGTATCTTAATTAATCGCGGTTATACAGTACATAATAAATACAATCAATTTCCTGTATATGAAACAGTACAAGCAATCAAAACTGATCGCCTCAAGGTGGATTACATTGTTTCTGATTCTTATTGGTTGTTAGGAAATCTCATGCTGGCACTCTCTATTAAAAATGGCTGGTATCTGCATCCTGCGACTCCATTTTCTTTACCTAAAGGGAAGCTACTACTTGTTTGGCAAAGCCCGCAATTACCTGTCTGGGTAAATACCTTAATGCTACCTCAATCAAAGGCAATAAATTGGGTGGCAAGCCCTAGAAATAACTTAATCGTGACTGGACGAACTTATTACGAGACTTAGTAGAACAAAGACTAAGATACTGACTTTAGCTTCTTTGCCATTCTGGAAGAACGCTCTCGCTGAATTAGATAGAGGTTGCGTGCGTAGATAAAAACACCGGTTGATTGTCCTAATATAAAGACAGGATCCTGTTTATAAATCGAATAAATTAATAATGTTAAGCCGCCAAATAAACTCAAATACCAAAAAGCAACGGGAATAACACTTTTCTTCACTTTTTCACTAATCAGCCACTGCACGACAAACCGAGCAGAAAAAATCCCCTGTCCGATAAAGCCAATAGCGAGCCACAGATAATCAACGTTCATATGTAGAAACCTCCGGGGCACAAGGACGCTTTAATAACCAGCGCACACCAATTAAATCATGAATACCAACAAATAGTCGATTCATAACACCATATTTAGATATACCGTGCCGACGCGGCCTATGATTCACTGGTAAATTAACTAATTTAAATCCGGCTCTTTTAAACAAAGCCGGTAAAAAGCGATGCAAATGGTTAAAATGAGGTAGCGCTAAAAAAGCTTCACGAGGAAACAGCTTTAAACTGCACCCTGTGTCTGGGCAACCATCACCAAGCAAACGCTGCCGTACACCATTACCAATACGTGAAGATAATTTTCTTAAGTAATTATCATCTCTTTTCTTACGGTTACCCAAAACTACCGTACGAAAATCTTGTGCATGCTCCACAAGCTGTGGAATATCGGCAGGATCATTCTGTCCATCTCCATCCAAAGTAACTAACAGAGAATAGCGAGCTGCTTTGGCGCCACTCAAAAGAGCTGCGCTCTGCCCAAAATTTCGCTTATGATAAACAACACACAAATTACTATAACGTTGTGATAACGAATAAAGCTGTTCTATCGTACCATCCTTACTGCCATCATCAACAAAAATGACCTCATAAAGGAAATCTGTCGCTGAAAGCGACGCTACAATTTCCTCATATAAGGGTTCAACATTATCGACCTCATTATAGACAGGAATAATAATCGACAAATCAACCTGAATAGAAGTCATTTCAGTTCACCTTAAAATAAAATTTATTGTACCGTATGTCCCCAAACCGGAGCCAACCATGATTTGCGTCGCAAAATACACAGCAAAATCCCAACTTCTAATAAAGTTAGATAACTTGCCGTCAAAACATCGCTCAGATAATGGTGAGTAAGAAAAACACGGGAAAACGCGATAGTTAAACCGGCCAAAATAAAGGCGTAAAAATACCGTGGAAACAAAATACTTAAGCCTAGGGCCGCGCCAATAATCGTGGTTGTATGCCCAGATGGAAAGGACCAAAAATAGGCGTTGGTTTTAAAACCAAAAAACCATATAGCTGCTCGTCAAACCACATATCTGGTCTGGCTCGTCCTAATAATGCCTTCAAAAATACGCAAATTACTCCAGGTATGGTAACGCACATAAATAAAAACCAGGCGCGCGCCTCCCATTCTCTATTTTGCCGTATATAGCGGAAGAAAAGTGCCAGAACAAAAAATCCACCCATATAGATCAAGCCTAAACCTAATTTGGTTAACCAAGTTAACAATTGCAAATTTTCTTTTAAATCAATCTCATAAAAATATTGGGCAATAGGTTTATCAAGATATAAAAAAGACAAAACAACGAAACCAATATAGAGCATTGCAACCCAAGGCTTAGTCATTACAGCCAACAAACGATCAAAGGGCGACATACTGTTTTTCTCCCATATTTTCTTGTCTAATTAAAAAAGCTCTACCCAGCGGCCTTTGTTGTAATTATAACCTTTTGTATGGGCCATAATGGCATAGCTCCTACGGTTATTTATCCATTCAGCAAACAGAGCAGGTTCAATTAAGGCCAAACGAGACGAATCTTGTTGTAAAGCTTTCTGTGCCGTCTCGCTATCAGTAAATTTCACTAAATGAGTATTTAAATTAAACACTAAACTGGGTTCCTCAAAACCCACTACTAACAACGGCTTGTCAGATGAAATCTGATGCCTATCTACTTGTTGCGCCAAATTTTTCGTTAGCCATAAAGGCTCCAATGGAGGCAATAACTCCCTAAAAATAAGTGGATAAGCAATTCCAGCCAGGATAAGTACAGCTATGCTGGCGTGATAATAAGCGCTATTCCAAGCAAAATAAACACAAATAATAGTCATGCCAGACAACAAGGCAAAAAGAATACTGCTTATTAAAGGGAATTGATGAGTCAATAAATAGGGTAAAAAAGCTAATCCAAAGGCTAAACCTATGGAGAAAAGTCCCCATAAAAACTGCAGGAAGTGCAACCAACGTCCTGGTAGTTTTGCCTTCTCAGCCTTTTCAATAGCTAAGGCACATAATAATGCAATAGCAGGAAAAGTAGGTAACACGTATTGAGGTAATTTGGTTGGCATCAACTCAAAAAAATCCAGGTTGGCAAAAGCCAAGCTAATAGAAATTTAACTACTTTATTGTGGCGATTACGAACAGCATAAGTCCCACCTTGCCATAAAAACAGAGAGGCAGGCCAAAATGTTAGCGGTAAAATGAATAGATGAAATAAGGGTGGCTTGCCATGTGATTCATGCCCGCCTTGTAATTTTGGTAGCAAATCCTTATGGATCATTTGCAGTAAATAATTACTATTTTCTGCTGTATTAACCATCATAACCCATGCGAGACTAACGAATGAAAAGAATAATAAGCCACGATAAATGCGCAACTCACGAAGCCAATCCGTACGTCGTTCCATAATACAGAGTGTTACAATAGATAAAACCCCCACTAAAGGTGTCACACCCTTTAGCACTAAACCATAGGCCATAGCCAGCCAGAAACAACCGGCCCACCCCCAATAAGCAGGTTGTTTATCGATGGCTTTTTGATAAATAACCCACAAGGCACCCTGCATTAACAACACAGAAAACAATAAAGAGGTATCAATCACCGCCATATGTGCTTCTACAACTAGCAATAGAGCAGAAGCAAATAATGCCGTCGCTAATCTGGCTGTGCGTCGATGAACAAAACGGCGCGCGAAAAAATAGGTCAACAATACAGAGAATAATGCACCTAACAAGGACGGGATACGGTAAGGCCAGATATTTGTAGATTGGGCATTTGAGAATAAATTTACACTACCTGCCTGCAACCAATTTATGCCAGGTGGCTTTTGAAAACGAGTTTTTTCTTGAAAACGAATTTGAAAATATTGGCCAGTCTCTATCATTTGTCGGCTTGCCTGGGCAAAATGCGCTTCATCCCTATCAATTACAGGCATTTTTGCGATACCAGGCATAAAAAGTAATAAAGAAAAAAGTCCTAGTAATAAATAGCTATTAAGTTTATCCAAGGCTCTTGCTCATCGCCCCAATTTGACATGCTATGATATAAGAGCTTCTCATTAAATTCTACTTAATCAGCTAATCCCGCATTATTATTTTAGATCATACTGGGTCTCGCGCATAAAACGCAGAAGGTGAACGGTGAATAATTTTCTGGGACCTCACGGCACTCCGCAACCGGTTAGTAGTTTGGAGGTATAAAGTCAACAATTCAGTACGACCTCAACTTGAGCTAATCGCCAACTATCCGTTAGAATGACGCACGATCATAATGGGGTAACTCTCTATACTCATGCTTGAATTAACAATCACCCAACAGATAGTGGTCTGGATACTTCCAGTTTTATTTGCCATAACCCTCCACGAGGCAGCGCATGCCTTGGTTGCTAATTATTTCGGTGATACAACCGCCAAAATGCTTGGGCGTTTAAGCGTTAATCCTCTGCGCCACATTGACCTCATTGGCACGATAATTGTTCCCATTATTACTTTAATGTTGAGCGGTTTTGTTTTCGGTTGGGCAAAACCCGTACCTATTAACAGTTCGCAATTGCGCAATCCGCGCCGTGATATGGTGTTAGTCAGTGCTGCTGGTCCACTTTCAAACCTTGTAATGGCTATTTTTTGGGCTTTATGCCTAAAATTAGCCACCACCCTGGATCCTAAATCTTCTAATATTGCTTTATTTTTATTACTCACTTCGCGAGCAGGCATACTTATCAATTTGCTTCTAGCCTATTTTAATTTGATTCCCATTCCACCTCTCGATGGCGGGCGTGTTGTTGCTTGTCTTTTACCAACAAGGGAAGCTCTAATTTATGAGAAAATAGAACCTTTTGGTTTTTTATTTTATTAGCGCTATTATTTAGCGGTATTTTGGGGTGGTTAATCAATCCAGCCATTAGCTGGTCGCTAACAACTATTCGTTTTTTATTTAATTTATGAAAATTCTCGCTGATGCAACTATACCGGGTTTAGCTCAAGCCTTCCCACAGCCCTTTGAATTAACTGTCTACAAAGAGGGTGAGAACATATCCGAGCTTCTCTGTGGACAAGATATTCTTTTATGCCGCTCTACCCTGCAAGTTAATGAACAATTGTTAAAAGGACATTCACTGCGTTACGTTGCAACGGCCAGTAGCGGCACTGATCATATTGATAGTGCTTATTTAAAAATGAATGCCATTGAGCTGTTAGATGCAAAAGGCAGTAATGCTGTTGCAGTGGCCGATTATGTTATGACTACACTCGCCTATTTACAAAAATATCATTTATTTCAAGGAACAAAAGCTGGTGTCATTGGTGTCGGGAAAGTTGGCTCAAAAGTCAAAGAACGCTTGGTGGCAGCCAACATGGAAGTCCTTTGTTATGATCCCCCCAAAAGCAAACGCGAAGGCAGTTTTTACAGTATTACCCTGGCTGAACTCGCTGATTGTGACCTTATTTGTGTGCACGCCAGTTTGCATGAAGAGCCTCCTTATCCCAGTCGGAATCTTATCGATGCAGCGCTGCTTGAACGATTAAAACCTGGTTGTGCCATCATCAATGCCTCGCGCGGTGGTATCATCAACGAAGAAGAACTTATTAAAACCAAATCGGTTATTTATTGCACTGATGTTTATAATAACGAACCGTTTATTAACCCAGAGGTTGTTAATTTTTCCAAGTTATGTACCCCTCATATTGCAGGTCATAGTATTGAAGCTAAGTATGCTGCTGTATTCATCCTAAGCCAGAAATTGCATACCCGCTACAATCTCTCGCTCCCTACAATGAGTAGTGTTGTAGCAACAACTTTAAATTTACCTCCTTCTTCTGAAAATCAGAGCTGGCAAGATTGTGTTTTATCTCTTTTTAATCCAGCTACCGAGACAAAAATATTGAAGAATTCCAGCGATCTTGCTGCAACATTTACCGAACTACGCAAAGCACATAAGAATCGCCATGATTTTTGTGTGTATAACGCACAATTAGTAAACCAACAAACACGTAATATTCTTGGTTTTAGTAGCAATCTCCAATTTTAGCATCGCAAAATATGCGCATCGCCTACACAACAGCCTGATTTGATTTCATTCTTAGGATATTGCTTATCTATTTAGGATTTGCCGTATTACTGCTTGATCGGAAAAAGCATGACGCACATTTCCAATTTGCTGGTACGCCTCATGACCTTTGCCGGCAATAAGAATAATATCTTCTTTATGTGCCAAATTAAGCGCCTTGGTAATAGCTTCTTCTCGATCGGCAATTTTATATAAATTAGCTTTGGCAATTATTCCAGCATCGATAGCATCAATGATAGCCAAGGGATCCTCATTACGCGGATTATCACTAGTGATAATAGCAATGTCTGCATATTCACTGGCAATCTTTCCCATCATTGGTCGTTTACTCTTATCTCTATCACCACCACAACCAAACACAACTATAATGCGACCTTTTTTACCTTTTTAGAGTAGCTAATACATTTTGCAAAGCATCAGGAGTATGTGCATAATCAACAATGGCATAGGGATCGTGAGTTACAACCTCCATACGACCAGGCGCCGGTTGTAGTTTTGCCATTATAGGGATTACTTTATCGACATCGTAGCCAGCTGCTAATACACTGGTAAAAACGGCCAGTGCATTATAAATATTAAAAACCCAAGTGCATTGATAACTAATTGATGTTGTCCCCAAGGTGAAGCAACCTCAAGCCGAGTCCCCGCCAGGCTAACATCCCAACGCAGAGCACGCACATCTGCCTCATCTTTAATGCCGTAACTAATAATTTGACAAGGTTTTCTCACCGCAGCTCGCATCGCTTGCTGGTAATTATCATCCTGATTAATAATAGCCCACTTGAGAGTTGGCTCAGCGAAGAGCAACGCTTTTGCAGCAGCATAAGCATCCATTGTTTCGTGATAATCAAGATGATCATGACTTAGATTGGTAAAAATTGCTTGGTGAAAATCGATACCCTCCACCCGTTTTTGATGTAGGGCATGAGAGGAAACTTCCATACACACTTGCTTTATAGCCTTTTGCTGGTAGGTGTATAAAAGATGTTGTAAACAAAGCGCATCAGGCGTCGTATTCACCAAGGAATCCAATGCGTTGACATCCCCTTGCCCCAAAGTGCCAATGTAAGCCGCTTTTTCACCTAATAACGTATGAGCTTGAGCTAATTGGTAAGCAACTGTTGTTTTGCCATTTGTTCCAGTAACGCCAGTTACAGCTAATTTTTTTGTTGGTTCATCAAAAAATCGGCTGGCAATTGCAGCAAGTTTTTTTGCCAGATCAGGTAAGGCGAGGCATGGCAGTTGTGTCGGAAGTTGACAATTTTCTGGCCAATTATCCGGCTCATAAACGATCGCTTTTGCGCCAGCATTAATCGCTTGTTGAATATATAATCTGCCATCAGTAGCAGCACCAGGATAAGCAAAAAATAAAAACCATGTTTTATTTGCCGACTATCGTTATGTACACCTAGAATTTCACAATCGGGAATATTCTCAGTAATCCAAGGACGCATTAACTCAGCAAGTTTCATGGTAACCTCATGTAGTTGTTTTATCGGGAGGCACTTCCAAAATGCGTAAAGCCCCAGACATCACTTGTGCAAAAAGTGGTGCTGCAACAGCCGCGCCATAATAACTATTTCGTGTCGGTTCGTGAATCACCACGACTACAACGAGCCGTGGTTGTGAAACTGGAGCTATACCGACAAAGCTCGCGATGTGACGATTAGCTTCATAACCATTTTTACCGGCAATTCTTGCTGTTCCCGTCTTACCGGCAACTCGATAACCAGGGATTCTTGCCAGTTTTCCTGTCCCTTCATTACCTAGCACTGCCTCCATCATCGCAAGAACTTGATTTGCTGTTTTTTCATCCAGTACTTGTTCACCAACGGCTGTTGTTTCGTTGTGTAATAGAGTAACCGGTAACAACCGCCCTTTGTTGGCAAAAATAAGATAGCCTTTAGCTAACTGTAAAGCAGTGACAGACAAGCCATAACCAAAACCCAGCGTTGCTAATACAAAAGGATTAGCATCCTTAACTTTAGCAATTGCACCATCACTTTCTCCGGGATAACCACTTTCCGTACGTTGTCCAAACCCACTCCGCTGAAACAGACCAATAAGCTGTTCGGGCGGACTTAAGAGAATCATTTTAGTGACACCAACGTTACTGGAGTGCTGTAATACGCCTGTTACATCTAATACACCGTAATTATGTACATCGCGAATAGTATGACCATGTACTACCATCCAGCTTGGTCGTGTATCAATAATATCTTCAGGCTTAACCAAACCACTTCCCAGTGCACTTGCTATACTAAATGGCTTGATTACGGATCCAGGTTCAAAAATATCTGTTATCGCTTTATTACGGTAACTGTCACGCGTATAACGACCGCGTGCATTAGGATTAAACGAGGGATAATTTGCTGCTGCTAGTATTTCTCCATTTTTAGCATCGACAACTACCACAGAACCAGATTTTGCAGCAAATTTCTCCATAGTTAGTTGTAATTCATGGTAAGCCAAATACTGAATACGTCTGTCAATACTCAAAGACAAGTCATGGCCAGGTCGAGGTTCTTTAAGCACACCCAACTCATCAACAATCTGACCCATGCGATCTTTTACAACCCTTTTCTTGCCATTAATTCCCATTAACCAATCTTGATAAGCGAGCTCTAATCCTTCAAGACCAGCATCGTCAATATTAGTAAAACCAATTAACTGTGCGGTACTTTCTGCTTCAGGATAATATCGTTTAAATTCCTGTTGAAAATTAACGCCAGGAATATTGAGTTGCTCAATTTTTTAGCAAGCGTCGGCGGCAACTGACGGTGTAGATAAAGAAATTCTCGCGAGCTGGCTCTTCTAACTCTGGCAAGTATTCGCTTTGAAGGCGCACCTAGTAGACGTGATAACGCGGCCAATTGTTCCGCATTTGGTGAAAATACCTTAGGATTTACCCACACTGATTGTACTGGCGTACTTACTGCGAGAGGGCTCCCTTGCCTATCAGTAATCATGCCTCGATAGGCAGGGATATCAATTGTACGTATACTGCGAGCCTCGCCCTGACCTAACAGAAATTGACGATGAAGCACCGTCAAATCCAACATCCGCCATACAAGCACTGCTAGTAGCAGAATGAAAAAACGATACGACTACTAGCCGAACCTGATGACCATTTGTTTTCATTGGATTCGCAACACAAAAGTTTCTTTATCTGCTGGTAATCTCATTTGCAATTTTTGTATTGCCAACTCCTCTACTCTTGCAGGTGTTGCAAGACTGGCTTGTTCCAAAAGTAATTGTCCCCATTGCAGCTGTAATTGATGGGTTTGCTGCTCCAAATGCTGCAACTGGCTAAAACTGATACGATGCTCATTGGTCGTATAGATAATAGCCAAGGCACTCAGTAATACTGCCAATAATAAAGTCAACATGAAACAAAGCTGTTTTGAGAGACGCATATCTAGTAATTGTCCACTAAAAAATTGCTCTGATTAATCGCTCTGGCTGCGGCATTCATGCTATTTTTCTCCTATTCTTAAGACCGCACTACGTGCTCTGACGTTTTCTTTTACTTCTTCATCAGATGCTTTGACGGCCTTCCCCACCCGCTTAAAACACCTCTGAATCTCTACATCACGTATAGGCACCCCCGGTGGTGGGCGCAAACCTTGCTCTTTATTACGCATAAATTGCTTAACAATACGATCTTCTAATGAGTGGAAACTAATCACTGCCAAACGCCCACCAACCGCTAAGACATTGAGCGCTTCATCTAGACAAGTGGTCAGATCACTTAGCTCCTGATTCACATGAATACGTATCGCCTGAAATACTCTGGTTGCAGGATGTTTATGTTTTTCCCATTTTGGATTAGCTTGTTTGACAATTTCCGCCAAAGCCTCTGTAGTCTGAATGGGAGATTCTGCGCGTGCAGCAACGATTGCTCGTGCAATGCGCCCAGCAAAGCGCTCTTCACCATACTCTCGGAATATGGCAGCCATTTCATCTGCCTCTGCTTGATTAACAAAACGAGCAGCATCCAACGCTTGATCCAAATCCATGCGCATATCTAAAGGTCCTTGCTGCATAAAACTAAAACCTCGCGCAGGATTATCCAATTGGGGTGAAGAAACACCTAAATCCAACAAAATACCATTGACCTGCCCGTAAACATTGGCTTGTTTGGCAAATAAAGCAAGCTTGGCGAATGAGCCTTGATAAATATGAAAGCGCTTATCATTAGCAAAATGTTGTTTGGCGTAATCTATTGCCTCAGGATCTTTATCAATTGCAATCAGACGCCCTGCTGCAGATAATTGCTGCAAAATAGCACGACTGTGACCACCACGGCCGAAAGTTCCATCGACATAGATCCCATCTGCCGTGATAGCCAAGCCTTCTATCGCTTCTCGCAACAATACTGATTGATGCGCCATCATAATTATTTCCGTTACAAAGAAAAAGTTTTCATTTCATCTGGCAATCCATCCTCTTGGGAAGCTTCTTCAGCCAACCACTGCTCACGTCTGGTCTGCCATAACATTTCATCCCAAACTTCAAACTTATTGCCCTGACCTATCATCACAACTCGTTTATCAAGATGGGCATAATCGCGTAATAAAGGCGGTAAAAGCACACGGCCATTACCATCCAGCTCTACATCGGTTGCATGTCCAATCAGCAAGCGCTGAATTCGACGAGCTGCCACATTAAAACTAGGCAAACTTTGCAGTTTATCTTCAATAATCTGCCACTGTGCTGCCGGATAAAGCAGCAAACATGTCTCTTCTGTATCAATGGTCACCACCAAAGAAGATTTCTCTTGCGCACTCAAGGCGTCTCGATAACGCGTTGGTACTGCAAGACGGCCTTTCCCGTCAATTGTGATGGCATTAATTCCACGAAACATGGCTTCTTTTTTGTGGTCAGCTAGTAGCCATCCCACAATTCTCCACTTTTTTAGTATTTTAAACCACTTTTATACACTATAGGAACACATTTTCCCAAGCGTCAACCCCAAAACAGGTTTTTCCGATAAAAAATTTCAGTGGCACTGTTTTTTAATCCACAAAAGGAATTATTTAATCCAATATGGATGAATTTAATTCAATTACAGATGTGGAATCAGACCTTCCACCCCATCTTGAGCACAACGAGAGATCTCCGGTAATGAGTGCCGCTTTAAAATCGGAGATTTCTCACTGTGTTCGGAATGACGTAGAAAATAACGCCAGTACACCATTACTCTCATAGCTGGCTTTATTTTTTAGGAAGGGAACAACTTTGTATTTTGAATAAAAACAGAGATTAAAACTGATTTACTACAGCTACTGTCACCACCTAAAAACTACAATTACAATAACAATGATACTCGCTAAATTTCTCACACTATAAATATTAACTATTCAGCATTGCGGCCAAACGAATCCCCTGTAACACTAAATCAGGAACCAAATGATCATAAATTCCTTGTTTTTCAAACAAAGAAGCAAATCCTCCCGTTGCCAACACGGTTACATCTTGTCCAGCAAATGATTCAGTCTTAATACGATTAATTAATTCGCGACAAGCACCCAACACGCCATAAAAAACACCTGATTGAATACTTTCAATAGTAGAACGCCCTACAACTTGTTCTGTTCTAACAATTTCTACCGCCGGTAACTTCGCAGTCTTGGTAGCAAGAGCATCCACTGACAAACGCACACCAGGTAAGATCGCCCCTCCCAAATATGCTTTTTGCATGGTAATTACACAAAATGTGGTAGCAGTACCGAAGTCAATTACTACAACATTTTTGCCAGGGAAAGCGTGAGTCGCCGCGATCGCGTTTGCTATGCGATCTGCACCAACTTCAACTGGATTACGGTATTTAATGTTTAAACCTGTTTTGACTCCTGCCTGCAACATGAAAGGCTCTACAGAAAAATATTTTACACAGGCTGCTCGCAGAGAATAATCTAACTGAGGTACAACTGAGCAAATAGCAATTGTATCAATTCCTTCCGGTGAACATTGATTCTCACGCAAGACAGATTTAAGAAAAATACCTAATTCATCGGAAGTACTAACTTGTGAAGTATGGCGAAAACGAAGACGAATCTCATCATCGGCAAATACACCACCGTAGATATGCGAATTACCAACATCAATACATAGCATCATGTCACTAGATTCCGCTATAGCAAATGCGCCGATAGTAAGTCTACTTATGACGAGAATCAAGGGGTAATAAAAAAGTCGGTCGATAAGCCGGGTTCTGTCTTGGACAACCATTCATCTGGGACATGCGTCACCACATGCCTCAAGCGACCTACCCGAATCCCGTACGGGCCATACGTTCGTGCATAGCAGCAACGAAGGATTCCTATTTGGTCTTGCTCCGGGTGGGGTTTTCCCTGCCACGACTGTTACCAATCGTGCGGTGCGCTCTTACCACACCATTTCACCCTTACCTAGCTGTTGCGAACAACAAATAGGCGGTATATTTTCTGTGGCACTTTCCGTAGGCTCACGCCTCCCAGGAGTTACCTGGCACCCTGCCCTGTGGAGCCCGGACTTTCCTCCCTCTGTTTTACACAAAGAGCGATTGCCTGACCGACTCTGTTATTAATACTAGCAGAGTGCCCAATG
>NZ_CALJ01000233.1 GCF_000308315.1 Legionella tunisiensis
GAATAGTCAGTACTTTTATACTATCTAAAACACGAACCGTTTCAATTGCATTACCTGCATAAATGGGATGCTCAAAAGTGTTTTTATCAATCACTCGACTTACATCAGAAATCTGAGTCACATCAAGTTTGGCAGCAATGCGGGGTGTTATATTTTTACCAAAGGTAGAAGCTGGTGCTATGATGGCTGAAAAGGATGAAGCCATACCAATGACTAATTCACTCATATTTTCAGCTAATTGATGGGCATAAGCAGCACTGTCAACTAACCAAACCGCATGAACACCTGCTATTGTTGCAGCCTGTTCAGCGACTGTTTGACATTGATGACCAACAACCAGTAAAACTGGATTTTCTTTTAGTTGCATGGCAGCAGCAACTGTATTACGTGTTGCCGGATGCATTATTTTATTATCATGTTCAACGATTACTAAAGTGCTCATAGTTCCTCCTAATTAAAGCACTTTGGCTTCATGTTGTAATTTATTGAGTAACTCTTCAACGGAATTTAGTTTAACGCCACCAGAACGAGCCGCTGGGCTAGCCACAGTCAGCACTTGAATATGCTCTTTCAAATTTAATCCCATAGAATCGAGTTCGATAATATCAAGTTGCTTACGCTTCGCTTTCATAATATTAGGTAAACTGGCATAGCGCGGCTCATTCAAGCGCAAATCGGTACTGACTATTGCTGGGAGCTCCATTGCCAAAGTTTCCAAACCACCATCAATTTCACGTGTCACTTCTATAGCTCGTCCATTCATGTTGAGCTTTGACGCGAAAGTCGCTTGTGGCCAATTTAATAAAGCAGCAAGCATTTGCGGTGTTTGATTATTGTCACCATCAATAGATTGTTTGCCCATTAAAATTAAATCAGGTTTTTCATCAAGCGTAATTTTTTGCAGAATCTTGGCAATATTAAGACTACAAAAATGTTTCTCACTACGGATAAGAATTGCGCGATCAGCGCCAAGAGCTAAGGCATGACGTAAAGTCTCTTGGCTCGCATCGGTACCTACTGTTACCGCTACAATTTCGGTTACAAGTTTTTGCTCCTGTAATCGAACTGCTTCTTCTATCGCTATTTCATCAAAGGGATTCATAGACATTTTGACATTTTGTGTTTCTACCCCGCTGTTATCCGGCTTAACCCGGACTTTGACATAAGGGTCTACCACACGCTTCACTGCAACCAGAGTTTTCATAGGTCCTCACTGGAATATCAAATCAGTCAGCATCTTGCCAGAGATAGTGGCTCAAGTTCAAGTTAGAACTTGCTTAACGTTCGTTTAAAGACTCCAAATAATCATTAAAGGCTTCTCCAATCTCTGGATGTGCTCTGCTTAGCTCCACTGTGGCCTGTAAATAACCTAGTTTTGAACCACAGTCGTAGCGCCTGCCATGAAATTGGTAAGCGTGAACTTTTTGCTCAGTTAACAAGCGCTGAATACCATCCGTTAATTGAATTTCTCCCCGATGATCAGGCGATACTTTCTTCAAGCAAGAAAAAATTGCTGGAGTAAAAATATAACGCCCGACAGCAGCAAGATTGGAGGGAGCAAGCTCCATCGTTGGTTTCTCAACGATCTTAACTATCGAAGAATAATCAGTGTTAGCATTCTCAACACGTACTACTCCATATTGATGCACATCATGCCAGGGTACTGGTTGAACTGCCATCACTGAATGACTATCTTTATGGAAATAATTAACCATTGCGGAAAGACAAGGTAATTTGGAATCGTCTATTAGATCATCTGCCAACAAAATAGCAAAAGGCTCTTCTCCTACTATATGCTCTGCACAAAGTACAGCGTGCCCTAAACCCAAAGGTTGATTCTGTCTAACATACGTAAACTGTATACCTGGCGGTGAAATATTTTTTACGACCTCAAGTAACGCTTCTTTGCCTTGTTCCTTCAGACGCACTTCTAATTCAAAATGATTATCAAAATGATCTTCAATTGCCCGTTTACTCGAACTGGTAATAAAAATCATATGATTAATACCAGCCCGTACAGCTTCTTCAACAGCATACTGAATCAACGGTTTATCTACTATAGGCAACATTTCCTTAGGATTTGCTTTAGTAGCCGGTAAAAACCGCGAGCCTAAACCTGCTACAGGGAAAACAGCTTTTTTATTTGCATCATCAATACCTCCTGGCAGATGCTTTATCCATGAATGGAATCATAAATTGATTAACTACTAGTATTGAAACAATGAGGGACAATATAAGTACACATAACTCGTGACCAAACAAACAACAGATACTAACCTACATAACCAACTCCATAAACAGAAATAATCATTATCGTCTCGTAAACTAAATGTTTTCATTATCGGTAAAATCACCAAGAATGACAAATTATCGATAATTAATTTTCTCGAATAAGTAGCAGTAGAAATTTCTCTCATACGTTATACTTAATTATTTTTAGCAATCAAGATGGTCTAAAGGATGAGGAAATCTTCTTATTGGCTTGAACGACCGGCAGCTATTCTTTTTTCTTACTCTTCTTATTCTTGTACTTCGTCTTTTTTACGCGGGAACTTACTTGAATTAGATGAGGCAGAGCAAGTCATTGTAGCGCAGCAACTGTTACCAGGCTATCCTGATCAACCTCCTCTTTATTCCTGGCTACAGTATTTTTTTCAAACTATTTGGTTTTAATTTATTAAGTCTAGCATTATTAAAATGCAGCCTGCTATTTGGCTGCTTTTACTATTTCCATCAAATTTGCCGTTTACATTGCCCAAATAATGCTTTGGCCTGGTGTGCTACCTTATCTTGGACCCTGATACCAGCCATTAGTCTTGATCTGATAAAGGATAATACCCATTCAGTTTTGGTGTTATTTGCCACCTGCCTTACCTGGTATTGGTTAATTGCTCCTTCACGCCTGCCAAAAGCAATTTGGTATCTAATGTTTGGCCTTATTATTGGCATAGGATTTCTTGCTAAATTTAATTATCTATTGTTTCTTTCTATCTTATTGCTTAGCGCCATTTCCATTGACAGCTATCGTATTAAGTTAATCCATCCAGGTATGCTGTTAACACTATTAACAGCTCTTACTCTTGCAAGTCCTTATGTTTTTTGGCTTTCCGAAC
>NZ_CALJ01000232.1 GCF_000308315.1 Legionella tunisiensis
GTTCTCGTTCCAACTACTTTGCTCGCTGGTCAACATTTTGAGAATTTCCGAGACCGTTTTTGCTCAATTTCCTATCAATATTGAATTATTATCTCGCTTTCGTAGTGGCAAAGAAAGCGAAAAAGTAATTGAGTCATTAAAAAATGGCCAAGTGGATATCGTTATTGGTACTCACAAACTTTTTTCCAAAGATATCCAGTTTAAAAATTTAGGTTTACTCGTAATTGATGAAGAGCATCGCTTTGGTGTCAAGCAGAAAGAACATATACGTTCCTTGCGTACGCATGTTGATATTCTATCAATGACTGCGACCCCTATCCCACGAACACTCAACATGGCAATGGCCGGCATACGTGATATTTCCCTAATCGCAACACCACCTGCCAAACGACTAGCAATTAAAACGTTTTGGCAAGAAAAAATAACTCTATCCTGCGTGAAGCCATATTGCGTGAAATTTTACGCGGTGGGCAGGTTTATTTTCTCCACAACAATGTCCAAACGATTGAGCGTGTAAGTCAAGATTTACAAGAATTAGTTCCAGAAGCAAAAATTCGCAGCGCCCACGGTCAGATGCGTGAACGTGAACTAGAGCGTATTATGTCCGATTTTTATCACCATCGATTTAATGTGTTGGTTTGTACAACCATCATTGAAACAGGTATCGATATACCAACTGCCAACACAATCATTATAGATAGAGCAGATAAATTTGGTTTAGCGCAATTACATCAATTACGTGGTCGCGTTGGTCGTTCTCACCATCAAGCTTATGCTTATCTTCTCACACCCAATGAAAAATCATTAACTGCAGATGCTGTTAAACGGTTAGAAGCCATTGTTTCTCTCGAGGATTTGGGTGCAGGCTTCACTTTAGCTACTCATGATTTAGAAATTCGCGGTGCTGGCGAATTATTAGGAGAAGAGCAAAGTGGCAATATACATGCCGTAGGTTTTAGTTTGTTTATGGAAATGCTAGACAGGGCCGTCAGCGATTTAAAAGCAGGGAAAACACCTGAATTGACCGCACCAATCCAACAAGGCCCAGAAATTGATCTACGTTTAAGCGCAATTATTCCTGAAGATTATATCGCCGATGTACATACTCGCCTTATTATGTACAAACGTATTGCGAATGCAAAAGACAAACAACAATTACGTGATTTGCAAATTGAAATGATTGATCGCTTTGGCTTACTGCCTCAACCAGCAAAGCAGTTATTGCTAATTACAGAATTAAAATTATTGGCAACCCAATTAGCGATTAATAAAATTAATGCAGCCCAACAGACGGGCAAGATTGAATTTGGTGAGAACCCTGCCATCGATCCCGGCATGTTGATCAATCTGATTCAGCTACAAGCAAAACGCTATCAAATGGAAGGACCTACCCGTCTGCGTTTTACCTTGGATAGTACCTCCCCAGAAGAGCGTATTCATGAGATTCAAGCTTTATTAATGAAACTAGCTAATAAAGCCAGCGCGTAATCTAGGCCCAAATAATGACATTATGGTCTGTAATTGCTTTCTGTATTAAGTCTTGATAAGTTGATTCTACACTACGGCGCTTAACTTTCAGTGTTGGCGTAAGCAATCCATTCTCAGGTGTCCATGCCTTTTGTGAAATAATCACATGGCAAATTTTTTCATAACTTACCAGTTCACTATTAATTTTATGTAGATCTTCTTGCAGGCTCTTCTTTACTCGCTCTTTATCCTGGCTCTGTCCCGCTTCACTTAAAGTAATTAGTAAAACATTATGAGGCAGTTCCCTGCCAACCATACAAAGCTGCTCTATAAATTTATTGGCTGCAAATCGTTTCTCAATGGCTGCTGGAGCAATAAACTCTCCTTTTTGATTTTTAAAATTCTCTGATAAACGCCCTAGTATTTTTACATTATTGTATTCATCGATTTCAGCCACATCTCCGGTATGCAACCATCCATCGTTGGTAAAAGCAGTTTTAGTTGCTGCTTCCTCTTTAAAATATTCCTTCATCAAACAAGGTGATTTCATAAGCAACTCGCTCTCATCTCCGAGTTTGATCTCAACGTATTTTCTTGGTGTCCCCACATAACCGGGACGACGTAGTTCTAAAGTAGAAAAAGTAGCATAAGCAAGATTTTCTGTTTGTCCATAGCCTTCTTGAATATGAATATCGAGCTTGTCAAAAAAACCAAGAATTGATACCGGTAAATGAGAAGCACCAGAAAAACTATTAGTGCAGCGGCCAAGACCAAGCTGGTGTTTAATTTTCTTTTTGATTAAAGAGGCAATACCAGGTATTTTAAGTAAAAAACTCAAGATTATAGGGGATAATTTCTGCTCTATTTTTGCTGAAAGACTCCCCAAATCCGTGGCACTGCAGTAAAAAAGGTTGGCTCAGCCTGACGTAAATTCGCAATAAATTTATCCAGGCCTTCCACAAAAGACACATCACAGGGTATTGTTACACTTCCCAATTGGATTGCTGAACGTTCATAAACGTGAGCCAGCGGCAAGTAAGACATAAGATGATAATGAGTAACTGTTTTAATACGCTGAATATCTTCAGGAAATATCTTTAGGTAATTAGCAATTATTGCATGCGTATATACAGCTCCCTTTGGCACACCGGCGGTACCTGAAGAATAAATAATCGTGAATATATCATCTGGAGAAGAGTCTACAATATCTGTTAAAGGTTCTTTAGCGAGAATATCTGCCCAACGATTATCGGTATTGAGCTCCGGATGATAATCAAAATTTACTGTCGGTAAATCAGCAGGAATGTAACCACGAACTCGTACACAATTATCTAATTTTCCAATAAATACCAGTTTTACTTCAGCATGCTTTAAGACAAATTCAATACTATCCCTGTGCTGGTTTGCAAATAAAGGTACACTCACCATACCTGCCAAACTGATACCGAAATCGGTAATAAACCATTCGGCACAATTTTTGGAAAAAATAGCGAGATGCTCACCTTTTTTCAGACCAGCATCCTGCAAAAATCGGGCAACTTGCCGGGCTTGGCGAATGACCACCTGCCATGTATATTCATACCATTTTCCATTACGGGGTTGTCTTAAATAGACTTTTTCACCACGCCTTTTTTCATTTTCTACTAAAAGCTGGTTAAGCGAATTTTGTAACAATTTCTTTGTCATAGCCTAGCCTTGAATGTTTTTAATTACTATTTTAGTAGTAGAAATTTAAAAACCTCAAGTTACATCTTGATTATTAACTTAAACGATTACAGCAAATTTTTTCTACAAATAATAGGTTAAGACATTGAAGACGCTGCCGGATAGGACAGATCCTTATCATCTATGGGGAGCTCTTCACTATTTTTTGCCATAGTAGCCTTTCGATGAGCGAATTTTTTCCGCTCATTGCTGAATATACCATAGTATTCAAGATGCCTACTTCCTGTTTCCATTTGCACTTCTTTGTGCGCTCTTGGCGGCTTACCCAACTCTTCACGTAAATAGTCTATCATCTCTATCTGCTTCGTTGCGTTGGCCTTTCGAAGAGCAAATTCTAGTATATGTTTTCGAGGTTTGTTATCTGATAGTAAACTACAAAAACCTTGCACAAGAGCAATTTGTTTGCCGTTAACAGCAGATAATAAACCTTGTTCAACTGTACGTTGCGAAGGAGCATTGGTTGGCAAGTTACAAAGATACAATGCCATTGCTGTATCACCCAATTTAATGGCTGCGTGCAACGCATTTTCAATGCCCTGACGAGAAGGTGGATTAGTTAAATGACAGAAAAACTGCACAGCAGTTAATTGCCGTGATTTCACTGCCGATAATACTCCAAAATCTACTGAGCCCTGTAAAAAACGATTTGTTGGCAAACTGCAAAAATAAGCTATAACATCTCGCTTGCCTGCTTTTATAGCTGCTTGTAACGCTTTTCCTTGGACTTGTTGACTGGGTTTATTTGATTCTATATTTGATAAATATTTTACTAAAGGCAAATGGCCATTTTCCGCAGCCTCTATTAAGGCCGACTCAATAAGAGATTGGCGTAAAGGATTATCCGCCAAGCCACAGAAATAGCTTATAAACTCAAGATTTCCAACTTGAGCCATTTTATTAATTACTCGTTCAACCACGATTTGGCGAGGCGCATTATTTTCTAATCTATAAAGACGTTTAGCTAACTCCAAACAATGAGCGTCTGCCGCCTGCATAAACATTTTTTCAATTTGTAACTGCGAAGGTGCTACTGACAAAGAACAAAAATATTCCGCTAAATCGCAATGTTCCAACTTAGCTGCAAGTTTAAATACCCTCTCAATAACCTCTTTACTAAAAGAATGCTCTGCTAACTGGCATAGATAGCGCACTACATTGATATGATTATTGGTAACCGCAGCCTCAAGTGCTTTTTCTATAATTTTTTAGGAGGTAAGCGTGTATTGTCGTTACAAAAGGTCTGTACAGCAGTTAATTCCCCTTGTTCAGCAGCCTGAATTAAAACAATACCAGTTGTTATTCTTGTGAATGGCTTAATTGTGTCGACACAAAAATAATTGATCACAGACCAATGACCAGCTTCGGCCGCAAGCAACAACGCTTTATTCATCATAGATTTACTTTGTTGTTTTATTGCCGCAATATCAATAAGAAGTCCCAAATTACCTTGTCTAACAGCTTTAAGAAAAACTGTCTCACCACCATAATCCCTCTCTCTCCAATTGAGGCGTTGAATGGGAATAGCTTCAAGTTTGTCGATAATTGTATTTCTAATCAATTCATCATCAATTGCCGTCAGGATTTCAAGTAGTACCCGCTCATATTCGCTAATATCTTCTGATGGTTGTATTGGAGGCTCCAGTGACAATAACTCCATAAAGGCATTAATATCAAAAGTACTACCCTGCTTTTTAAAACAGGCTTGGGCAATTCGAATATGCAATTTATATTTATCATAAAAATCAAATTTGGCTTGAGCATTGAGATAAGTTAAAGTCTGCAATTTTCGAGACACCTCAAACCAAGTGTCTTCAATTAACTGATAATTATCCTTAGTCAGTGGACTCTGTTCAGTACAACGAGCAATGCACTCTTCAATCTGTTGTTGTAACTGTGTAGAATAACGAACCAGGTGAATCGCCCATCCAGGGTATCTTTTTAACTGCCGCAGCAACTCCATATCATCGATTAAGTGAGCGTTATCAAAAAGTTTCTCAATAATTGCATCAAATGCCTGGCCAGCAGAAGGATGCTTATATTTCAATAAGACGGCAAGCATTATCAATAATTGAGCAACCACATCAGGTCCCGAGGAGTCAGAAACATTAAGTTGCTGAATATATGCCTCTATATTAATTGCTTTTATCTTTTCAAATAATGTTGGCTTATAAGCCAATAAATGCAAGATTGCTCCACTATTTAATGAAATCAAATGCTCAGCAGTTGATTCCTCTATTAATTGAGCTAGCCCCTTCAACAATACAGGCCTTCTTGCAGCAATAAAATTAATCAGAGCTGGCAACTCTTTTGCTAACATACTTTCATGATTCAATCTGTGCTTTAAAGCATTCAACCAATCTTCATTGTCAGATGTAGTGGGGGTTACAACCGCAGCAAATAAAAAAGGTTGACCAAATAACTTAAAAAGCGCAGTAAAATTTTCTTCTGTAGGCGTAAAATCCAGGGGCGCACCCATCACTTGCACCGAAGGAAGTTCTCCTTCTCTATGTAGAACGCCATCTAAGCTATAAGACTCAAATCCCCTCTCATCACAACTCACCTTTCCAACCTGAGTAACTAATTCTTCTGCTTCAGGAAATTGGGCCAGGAGTGTATATAATTGACTGATAGCACTTTCTTCCCGATGAAGTGTAAATAGATGATATCTTAGAAAATCATGCAATAAATTCGTTCTTATGATTGATTCAGAGGAAGCTCCTCGCTGTAACAGCCATAATAATAACGCTGCGAATTTTTCAGCATCATCCAATTCAGTCTTAAATAATTCACTCACCCCTAGCGCGTTTTCCTGTTGAGCTAATTGCTCTGTGAAGAAGACTAGATATTTTCTGACTGAGTTTACTGCCTCACCCATTTTGATGTCGGCCAACTCTTTCGCTACCTGGCGATTTATCTCCTCACAATTATTAAATAAAGCTTTATTTTCTTCATAAAATTTTAATGTTTTAGTTTTATTTTCATGGAGCAAAGCCATAAATAGATGCGTACTTTTGTGAATAAGTGTGGCCTCTTCATTTTTCTCGAGAAGACTCAAACAATATTTAAGAGCAAAAGAGAATAAGCTATCGTCTGCAACCGCAGTCAATTCTTTTTTACCGAACTCTATAAAATCCAAGAAACGTCGATGATTCTCTACATCCTGAGCCTCTGGAAGAGAGGCCCGGCTTCCTATATCTCTTCTGCTAAGCCGTGCTATTCTAACGTTTGCAATTAATCTTCTATGATTTTGTTGCTCGACCGCATACTCTTGTTCAAAAAATGAGCGCGTCAATGGTTGGTTTTCAAAAGGAAAGTCTTCTTCGTTACCCTCTATCCATGCCAATAACATGTTTAACATATTCACTCTCCTTATGAATGGGTATCATTTGATTATAAAGAAGACATTCTAAAGAACAAGAGTTTTTTGCACGATGGGATAATTTTTAGGCTTGACGCCTAGGTGATAAACGGAAAGATCGCCGAAGATTCAACATGGTAGAATATAAGCAGAAAATGTTTAAGCACCCAAATTTAACGGGTGCCACCAATAGTCAGAGCATCAATTTTAAGGGTTGGTTGCCCCACGCCTACGGGGACTGATTGACCATCTTTACCACAAACACCTATACCACTGTCCAACGAGAGATCATTTCCAACCATAGAGATTTTCTTCATTACTTCGGGGCCGTTACCAATTAAAGTAGCACCCTTAACAGGTTTGGTCACTTTGCCATCTTCGATGAGATAAGCTTCGCTGGCAGAAAAAACAAATTGCCCAGATGTTATATCAACCTGACCTCCACCAAAATTTACTGCATATAAACCACGTTTTACCGAACGCAGAATTTCTTCGGGAGTGTAATGCCCTGCCAGCATATAGGTATTTGTCATTCTTGGCATTGGCAAATGAGCATAAGACTCCCGCCGGCAATTGCCTGTAGGTTTCATCCCCATTAATTTGGCATTTAATTTATCTTGCATATAGTTGACTAGTACACCATCCTCAATCAGGGTAGTACATTGGGAAGGAGTACCTTCATCATCAATGGTGAGTGAACCCCGCCTATCTTTTAGAGTACCATCATCCACTACAGTCACACCCTTGGCGGCAACCTGCTGCCCCAAACGGCCTGAAAAAGCAGATAAGCCTTTACGATTAAAATCACCTTCCAAACCATGCCCTACCGCCTCATGAAGCAAAACACCAGGCCAACCAGGCCCTAAAATCACAGGCATAGTACCAGCAGGGGCTTCTTCTGCCTCCAGATTAATCAATGCTTCACGTACTGCTTCCCGCGCATAACTCAGTGCCCTTTCCTGCTCCATAAAGTACGAATAGGCAACGCGGCCACCACCGCCAGAGCGAGCTGATTCTCGACGTCCATTTTTATCTTCAACAATCACACTCACATTAATACTAACCAAAGGCCTGATATCAGCAATCATTTCTCCGTGTATCCCAGCCACCATAACGACTTCGAAACAACCACTTAAAGAAGCATTTACCTGAATCACTCTCGGATCTATCCGTCTCGCTTCTTTATCGATTGCCTCAAGCAATGCAATTTTGTCTTGTTTATTCATTCCTTCGATGGGATTTATATCGGCATAGCGTGTAATAGGAGAAACCGCTACTTGAATAGACTGAGTAACCTTTGTACCGCTAAAAGCAATAGAACGCGCCGCATCGGCCGCACGCTGCATTGCTGGCAATAAAATATCATCGCAATAAGCATAACCCGTTTTATCACCACTGACTGCACGAATACCAACACCACGATCGATGGAATAACTACCGCTTTTAACCTCTGAATCTTCCAGATACCATGATTCGTAGCTACTACTTTGAAAATAAAGATCAGCATCATCTACATGTCGCCCCATCATTGAGCGAATTAATTTTTCAACAACCGATTCATCCAGAGAGGCTGGTTTTAATAATAAATCTTTAGCAATAGTTAATACTTGAGACATAATTTTACCTTCAAAAATAACGGTCATTTATCCAAGAGAACATGGTGGTCATTACAAGGAAATTGTCGACGCAATTGATGCAACCGTTGTAAATCAATATCAGCTGTCAACATACCTACCCCACTCTCCTGCTGAGTCACCACTTTTCCCCAAGGTTCAACTATCATGCTATGGCCATAGGTTTGCCGCCCATTTTCGTGATGCCCTCCCTGATTAGGAGCTATAACATAACATAAATTCTCAATTGCACGCGCTCTCAACAATACTTCCCAATGTGCAATTCCTGTAACTGCAGTAAATGCTGAAGGCACCGTAAATAATTCAGCACCTCTTAATACTAATTGTCGATACAATTCAGGAAAACGCAAGTCATAACAAACCGACAAACCCACTCGTCCAATGGGTGTATCTACCACTACTATCTCATCGCCTCGCTCTATTGTTGTAGATTCCTGATGAGCTTCTTGCTCAGAGACACGAACATCAAAAAGATGAATTTTGTCATAACGGGCTGCACAGCGCCCTTCATCATCAAACACCAGACAACTCGTTTTCACACGTTCATGCAGACCTTTCAAAGGAAGCGTTCCAGCAATAACCCATAAGCCATACTGTTTGGCCAAAGAACTAATCTTGTCTTGAATTGTTCCTGCCCCATATTTCTCAGCAATTTGCAATTTATCGCTTTCACTCACGCCCATAAACGCAAAATTTTCTGGCAAAACGAGCAAATCAATTTGTTTTTCCCTTGCATCAATAAAGAATTGTTCAATCTGTTTTAAGTTATTTTCAACGGAAGCGGACGAAACAATTTGTACAGCAGCAACTTTAGGCATAAATTATCCAACCAGTAATAAAAAACCATCTATAATTATCGATGATTAAATCAGGATCTTTCAATGCTTAAGAGAAGATTTATAATCTTGATTGTGAAATTCTTTTTAACAACCATAAGCAAACACAGCATTTAAATCGCTTGCCAGTATGTATCCAGATCTATAGACTTGAAAAATGGGCAAGCCGACCATAGATATGCTAAACTAGAAATATAAATTATCTGGAGTTATTGCATGAACCGAAATGACGTTACTGTGTTAAGCCAACGTAGTGATTCAGTACTTGCCACAAACAAAGTACTGCGTAACACTTACCTTTTACTTGGCATGACTTTTTTATTTAGCGCGTTAACTGCTTATGCCTCTTACGCTTTTGCTGTTAAACCCCTAAATCCGTTGCTCATGATTGTTGGTGTCTATGGCTTGATGTTCTTGACACAGGCATTGAGAAATAGTGCCCTGGGAATAGTAAGCGTCTTCGCGTTCACGGGTTTTCTGGGTTATACCTTGGGCCCGATTCTTAATTTTTACATTGCCAGCTTCTCAAACGGCCCTCAACTAATTGGCACGTCACTAGGTGCGACGGGTATGATTTTCTTTGCCTTATCAGGCTATGTATTAACTACTCGTAAGGATTTTAGCTATTTAGGCGGTTTTCTGTTTGTAGGCATCATGGTCGCTTTATTGGCAATGATTGCTGGTATCTTCTTTCAAATTCCAGCGCTTCAACTGGCCATATCAGCAGCCTTCGTACTGATTTCTTCCGGCTTAATTTTATTCCAAACGAGTGAAATTATTCATGGCGGGGAAACGAATTATATTTCAGCAACCGTGTCATTATTCGTATCTATATATAATCTGTTCGTGAGCCTACTTAACTTATTAAGTGCTTTTTTCAGGACGCGACTAATATACGTCTCCTCAACCTGAATCCCGGTGAAATTAGCCGGGATTTTTTTGGTTCTATTTTCTACTCACTCAAAACCGGTGCCATACATACTGTAGAATCATAGGAATTTTATTTTGAATCCCTCGGGTTTTCGGCTACACCTGCACCTAGTGGCTACCTGGTTTTTTCGCCTTGCTGCCAACTCGCACTTGCCCGAAATAAAGCAGGCAAATCAGCCACTGATTTCTGACTCGGTTTATCAAGATTATATATTTCGCGGGATTTTTGATAATAAACACCTAAGGGTACCGGGAATTCTGGAAAATTAAGTTGAGCCAAGCGCATCGCAGCAATATAGTTGCTTGAATCGTGGTGATACAGATTCTTATTACTCAAGTTGGCACTCGGGATACATTGTAAAGATTCATTCTGTAAAGCCAACACCCATTCTTGCTCTGCTCCGAAGTACAAAGGTTGTCCATCTTCCAACACAATCGTTCTATCTGCTCGATTTGTTTTTAAAGCAAAGGCATCGAAAGCACCATGATTGAAAATATTGCAATCCTGATAAATCTCTACAAACGCGCAGCCCTGATGCTCATACGCTTTCTTAAGAATTACAGCCAGTTGATTGGGATCCTTATCTACGGCCCGTGCAACAAAACTAGCCCCCGAAGCCAGTGCAATCATCAAAGGATTAATAGGTTCATTAGTCACCCCGTCCGGTGACGTTTTTGTGACTTGCCCTTTTTGAGAAGTTGGTGAAAATTGTCCTTTTGTTAACCCGTAGACTTGATTATTAAAAAGCAAAATATTGATATTTACATTACGTCTTAAACAATGCATCAAATGATTACCACCGATACTCAGCGCATCACCATCACCAGTAATAACCCATACCGTTAAATCATCACGCATGGCTTTAAGGCCCGTAGCCACCGCCGTTGCTCTGCCATGAATAGTATGAAAACCATAAGTATTCATATAGTAGGGCAACCGGCCAGCACATCCAATTCCTGAAACAAAGACATGCTGTTCAGGTGGTAAACCTAACTCCGGTAATAAACGCTGCAAGGCAGCTAGAATAGCGTAATCACCACATCCTGGGCACCAACGTACCTCGGTTGCATGAGTGAAATCTTCACGTTTATAACTGTTATTCATGGTTAATTTCCAATTTAATGGCTTGAACAAGATGACTTACAGTGAAAGGTTGGCCATTGCACTGACTAATAGATTGTGCGCCAAGTAAATAAGTTGCCCGTAAAAGTTGACATAATTGTCCTGAATTTAATTCAGCAACCAAAATCTTATCAAAACCAGTCATGATCTGACCTAATTCTTGTGGTAAGGGATTCAGATGCCGTAGATGTAACAGAGCAATAGCTATACCCTCAGCACGGCATTGATTCACTGCCGATTTAAGACTGCCGTAGGTACTACCCCAACCTACTAACAGAATTTTGGCGTTTTCATCGCCATCTAACTGTAAATTGGGATAATCGCGAGAAATGCCTGCGATTTTCTCTGCTCTCAATTTGACCATTGTTTGGTGATTATCAGCATCATAGCTAACTCTGCCTTCTTCACCCTGTTTTTCCAAACCCCCTATTTGGTGAATAAATCCTTCTGTGCCAGGAACATTCCAACTACGAGATAGAACCTCATCCCGCTGATAAGGTTTGGGAAAACGATTAAAATCAATAACAGGTATCTTAATTGATTCAACTGCAGGTATTTTCCAGGGCTCAGCGGCATTCGCCAAATAAGCATCAAGCAAAACAATCACCGGCGTCATATATTTAATTGCCAAAGTAAACGCCTCAATAATCGTGTTAAAGCAATCCGAAGGCGATTTTGCTGCGAGAACAGGCAATGGGGCCTCTCCATGACGACCATACAAAGCTTGACGCAAATCACTTTGACCTGTTTTAGTAGGCAATCCAGTCGACGCCCCTGCACGCTGTACATCCACTAAAACAAGAGGTAATTCTGTCATCACAGCCAAACCAAGACTCTCACTTTTCAAATCCAGTCCAGGTCCTGAAGTACAGGTCAAGGCTAAACAACCGCCATAAGCAGCACCTATACAAGAACAAATTGCTGCAATTTCATCTTCTGCTTGTAACAAACGAACACCATAGTCCACTAATCTCGCACACTCATGCAAAATAGCAGAAGCAGGCGTTATGGGATAACCTGATACCAACAGTGGTATTTGAGTGCTTACAGCAAGCGTTGCCAGGGCAAGCGCCACCGCTTCGACACCGGTGATTTGTCTATATTCACCACTTTCACGGCTTACCTGCCCAAGCATGAATTGCCGCCGACTCAACTCCAGCGTCATGGCATAATTATAACCGGCCAATAAAGTCAACTCATTAGCTTTAGCAATCTGTGGATTCGCTTTAAATTTTTTATTAATAAAAGCCAGACAACTAGCCGTTGGCAAATCAAACAGCCAAAGCACTAAGCCTAATACATAAAAATTCTTTGCTTTTTTAGCTTGGGCATGGTTCATCGCTAGTACTTCAACTGCTTGCAAAGTCTGGCTTATTAACGGCAAAGAAACAACTTGATACTGTTCTATAACCTTGTCAAAAAATTCGCTAGTTAGACCTGCCTTTTGCCAATCCTTAGCCTGAAAACTATCTTCATTAATAATTAGTAAGCCGCCTGGATTTAAGTATTCCAGAGAGTTCTTTAAAGCTGCAGGATTTAAAGCCACCAATACGTCCAAGGTCTCCCCAGCAGTAAAAATAGCCTGTTCAGCCATCGCCAACTGAAATCCCGATACTCCCGCAACAGTCCCTGCAGGTGCTCTGATTTCCGCAGGAAAATCAGGCAAAGTCCGTACATCACGTCCAGTAAGTGCGGCAGTGATGGTTAACTGCTCACCTACAAGCTGTACGCCATCACCAGAATCACCGGTCAACCGAATAACAATTGCATCAGTATTCGACATAGTTTCTTGCTTCCAACATAAGTTGGCGCATATGTTTCACCGCCTCTTTCAATCCACAAAATAAAGCTCGGGCGATAATCGCATGGCCAATGTTTAATTCGTGTAATTCTTTGATAGCTGCAATAGGCTTCACATTCTGATAGTTTAATCCATGACCAGCATTAACAATCAAATTGAGGCTTGCGGCATACTCTGCAGCTTGTTTAACTCTTTGCAGTTCGCGTGCTTGTTCAGCAGCATTACTGGCATCAGCATAGCAACCTGTATGTATCTCAATAACGGGCGCTCCAATCTCAGCCGCTGCTTCGATTTGCTTTGGATCCGGATCGATAAATAAAGAGACCTCACTACCTATTTCCGTTAAACGTTTCACTGCATTAGAAACTAGTTGGTAGTTAGCTAACACATCCAATCCACCTTCAGTAGTCAATTCTTCGCGTTTCTCAGGCACAAGGCAGGTATGCTCCGGCATGATTTCTTCGGCAAAATCCAGCATTGCATCAGTAACAGCTAATTCCAAATTCATACGTGTTTGCAATATTGATTTAATCAGTCTGACGTCACGAGCTTGAATATGGCGTAAATCCTCACGCATATGCAGGGTAATTCCATCGGCACCCGCTTCTTCAGCATCGATAGCTGCCTGTACAGGATCAGGATAACGTGTACCTCGAGCCTGGCGCACAGTAGCAACATGATCAATATTAACGCCTAGTAAAATTTCTTTAATCATTATTCACCATTTCATTCAAATAATATTCTGCTAAATTATGACTCGAAACAATTCTGGCTTCTATACTTGACAACATTAAACAAGCGATTTGTATGCCAATTTAGTGACTTCTTTCGAAACTCACTGCATTGAAGAGCAGCGCAAGGAGAAATAGTGTGAAGAACCACCGTATGTAACCCCGGTACATGAGGATTCGAGCAGCGTATTAACGAAGTAATGCTTCAATACAGTAGTGTTTTGAAAGAAATCGATTTAATTCTTTTGCCGGATATACAAGGAACGTGATTTAAGCACTCGTCCACCTAATAGATGATCAATTGCCTGACGCATAATTATTTTTGCCATTTTCAGTACATTCAAATCACTGAGTTGCCCTTGAGAAAAGGCGAGAATATCACCACCAGACACCCCTCCCTCGTTGGAAGCCATAAAGCCTGTGCTAGCAATAAATTGATATTGTTTATGACTGACAATTGCATTAGTAGAACAAGCTTCCTCAGTAAAGGAGATAGAACAACCACAGGCTGCAAGAAGCACATACTCAAAACGTCTTAAAAGTGCTTCAATCACTAACCTATCAGTTGCAGTAGTTAAACCACGTAAAGTTAGCAGATAAACATCAAAGAGTTCTGGGTGGGCATCCATGGGGGCTAGAGTATAATAGAGTAACTCGTTCAGATAAAGTCCGGCAAAAAGCGCCTCTCCATTAAGTTTAAAACTAGTGGCAATATTTTCAATGTTACGCGCATAATACCAATCTTTCCGGGTATCAATGGCTAACCATAAGGAAGTAAAGGGCTGTATAATAGCTTGTTTTTTCGGAGTGCGCCCTCCCTTGCATAAACAGGTGAGCACCCCCTTTTCGCGAGTAAAAAAGTTATCCGCACACTCGTATCACCAGAGGGACGTTTATGTAAAACCCAACCCTCCAACGTGTCAGTGGTCATAGCCCAATTGTTTCAATAGACGCTCATCATCAGACCAACCGGATTTTACTTTACACCAGCATTGTAAAAAACTTTTTTACCCAGTAATTGCTCCATATCCAAACGAGCGCCGGTAGCCATCTCTTTCAATTTCTGCCCTTTGTCACCAATAATAATACGTTTATGATTGGCTTTGTCGACTAAAATTAACGCGTGTATACGTACCAAATTACCTTCATCTTTATAGGATTCAATATCGACCGTTGTTGAGTAAGGTAACTCCTGGCCGCAAAGACGAAAAATTTTCTCTCGTAACAATTCAGCGCATAAAAAACGTATAGGTCGATCCGTGAATTGATCGTCCGCAAATAAATGGGGGCCTTCAGGTAAATAATTTTTTAATTGTTCTTGCAAATTATCAACTTGCACGCCTGTCTTAGCAGAAAGAGGTATGATAGCTGCAAAATCATGACGCTGGCTTATCTGCTCTAACCATGGTAACAGCAAGGATTTATCGCTAATTTTATCTACTTTATTAACAACAAGAATACAAGGGACATTGGCCTGCTTAATCAGCCGTAGTACATAGTCATCCTCATCCTCCCAATGTGTTCCATCCACTAAAAAAGCAATAACATCGACATCGCGCAAGACACTAATTGCTGTTTTATTCATCAGACGATTCATAGCCTTTTTTGATCCCTGGTGAATTCCAGGAGTATCTACATATACATACTGATAGTCATCGATAGTCTGTATGCCTAAAATACTGTGTCTTGTAGTTTGTGGTTTTTAGAAGTAATACTTAGCTTTTGTTGTAAGATACGATTCAATAAAGTTGATTTACCTACATTAGGTCGCCCAACCAAGGCAATATAGCCGCAGTAACTTGTCATTAATCCTAAATCCTGTTTATTTTTAGCGCATTTTAACAGTCCACCTATAAGATTGCTAGCAATGCCTATTGATTTTTCCTGCAACTGGAACTTTGTACAATAATAAAAAATCAATCTAAAACAAATAGCCAATCATTTATAAAATAAATCCCCATTGATTATCCAGTTCAATGTTGTACAAATTTACTTGCCATTGTTGTATAAAAGCATATAGTGTTGCATAAGGGTTCCTCGATAACCAAATTTAACATGGGCAGAACGGAATATATTGATGGGCGCTTACAAGCAATAATACCTTTGCAAGTTAAACCTTTTGCCCATCAAGCAGTACCAACCATTACAGGTTCCCCCGTTACCAATCAAGCTGGTACCGTATTATATGGCTACTACGGTATGGATTATCGCCTACCAGGCGGTGATTGCCTACGCATGATTGCCAATCATAATAAAGGAACTGTACAATTATTTTTGTTAACAGCTGACCCGGAAAAATTACAACAACTTCCTGGTGAGCGGACTGCCTCATTAGTTGCTAATGCTATCAGTCATGTGAATCGTTATCGTATCCGTGTTAACAGTTATGAAAAACCCCTCACGGACGTACAAACTGCAAAATATGAATTGGCATCACAGTGTATTCTTAATCTTCAACAGCTACTGCCTCATGAACGTGATGTGGCTCCTGATAACTGGACCGCTCAAGAGGCTTTACGTGGAAAGGTCATCGCAATACTGGATGAATGTTGCTCTAAAAATCGCCTACTTGCCAATAACCCTATTATCTCGGAAGGAGAGCTATATCGCATTCTTTTCGAAGCAGCGAAAATGGCACAGCATTATGAGTTCAATCGTATTTATCAGGTAACCCGACTCGATCAACTCGATTTTACCCAATATGATGCTGAGGCATTCAGTCCTACACCGTCTTGTTTTGTCTGGGACAGTGAATTACGCATTGGACAAGACGAAGAAGCATTAAATGACACCATACGGGTTATTTGCCAACTTTATGGCCTTAATCCGGCACCAACCTTAACTATTCCAGCAAATCGTTTCAAACGCCTGGCATTATTTTTACGCCAACTCTGGCATGATAGTCGCGATTGGGTTAACCATTTGGTAATTCCGCATCAGCCAACGGAAGTAATTAACACCAACACAAGACTTAACGGTTTATCAATCACACGTATCAAACCTTATTACCATTTAAGTGGTTTGGAACAAATTGGCTACAAAAACTCGATGATTTAGTTGCAGCGTTTACTAAACAAAAGATAGCAAGACTAAGAGCAAATTCTTCGCAGGAAGCAATATTATTGCTTACTAATCGCGAAAACGGCAGCTGGGTAGAATTACCGAATCAACAAATCATTGTGCGTGTAGACAACCAAATAGTAGTACTCAATTTTTTGTAGAGGAACACACTTATTATCCTTTACCCAGCGGAGAAGATTTATTTACGTTAAGCCAGCTCAGTAAACATCATCTTTATTTACCTGAGCGTATCAATTTACGTGTTAAAGCTTTTTTTCTCGTCTACCGACCTTTTTCTTTCAGTTATATGAACATTTATACCAATTAGTGGCGTATGAGTTAGGTAATGAATTTATTCAACATATTCATAGTAATCATGTTTTAGTTGAAAGTAAGCCCAACACACCGCCTCCGTACCTCATCTCGTTGCAACATTTTTTAAGTAAAGAGGGTGTCCTTTCTAATGGGCAAACTCTAGAAAATTTCGTGAAAACACAAATCGCTGCAAGTCGTTATGTAATCGCCCGTGAAAACCACCAGCCAAGTCCACCTGCTTACGATAATCCCCTACATCGAATACTAGGAGTATTACGCCATATAGCAGGATTTTTTATTGAGACGAATGAAAAAATCCCATCGTCGGCACTCTAGCAATGGCTGCCTATGCTTACGGTGCGGGAGCAGTTATTGCACCAGAAATGCTAACGAATCTCTTGACCAAACTGCATATGCATAAACTCATTTCAGGTATTAAACCTACCCAGGAGTTTGGAAAATGGATGAGTCATGGCGCTGCCTCTGAAGCAGTTTCTGCAGCAGTCACTTATTGGCAAACTGTTGTTGTGGGTGGTGATCTCGATCAATTTTTTGTTAAAGCAGCCACTGTATTGAAAGAAGATCCAGCAGAGGTTGCCATAATTGCTGCTTTAGCCTTGAGTTTAGGCTATGGCCTGTGCAAAACAATCCCACCCTTACAAGAAGAGATGGGTCGCTTTCCCTACATTAATTATGCGGCACTTGGGGCAAAGGGAGGCGCTGCAATTTATTCCACAGTCATGTATCCAGGAGAGGATTGGTTGTTTGGTTCAATTAACTGGCTCTTAAAAGGCGGATTGACCCTAGCCAAAATACTCGTGGGTCCTCTCGTCGAGGGCTATCATTATGGCTATAGAAAAGGTTTCTTATCTGGCCTTAAAAAAGCTGGTTATTGATTCGCTATAGCAGCAAACAAACTCTTACGGCACTAGGTGATTTATTGTTGGCTTTAACCACCATACCCCTGCTGGAAATAGGAAGTCTATTTATTCATGTTCCCTTTTTGGGTCTAACAGGCTTGTTAAGTAAATCGCTTGCGATTATGGGAAATTGGTACCTTTTAGGTCAAGCTCTGCTTGATTTTGCCCATTGGCTAACTAACCGTAACTATTTACCGGGATTTCGCTTATCCCCTCTTTATGGCTTTAACATTTCCTTTAAACTTTATGTGGAAAATTTTTGGCTTAATAGCAGTCTCAATCTGTTGCGGATACTTACCCTGACTCCTGTAGCCTTACTTAAAAATCTAATACTCTTACCTATCATTGATGTTTTATCATTTTCTATCCGCCTTAGCTTAACTTGCCTAAATCCCATTATCAGACAACTAGCCTATACCGCAGGCACTCTACTGATTGTTGCCGCATTAGTCTGGGACAATACGGCAGGCCATATTTTTCGGTTAGCAGCCAATGGCGTAACTCATAGTGCTAATTGGTTAGAGCGTTTAGCCGGACATGTAAAGCAAAATTTGTTAGCACAGATACAAACTACACGTCGTCGATTGTATGATTGGGCTTTTTGCAAAGAAGACAGGTTATGGCATGAGATGCATACAAATAATGATAATGATTACTTTATTAAAGAGCCTATGCGTTTAGAAAAATTAGAACCTTTTCCACACAATAGTACTCGCTGTTTATTAGAGATATTACTCGACACTAATGAGTTAGTATCAACAAAGGACAAGAAAGAAAGGGTAGAGGAAAAAATGAACTAATCAATCATCCTCCTTTATTTAACGACACTGATAGTCTCAGGTCCCGCACATCTTTGCCTACTGGCGGCGACAGTAGACCCCTCGTGGCGAACTTCCTCTAAAACGAATTATGACAAGTAAGGGATTCACACTCATTGAAACACTTATAGTAGTAGTCATTGCTGGTATACTTATCACTCTCGCCTATCCAAATTATCTCGATTATATTACGCGAACCAGACGTGTTGACGGTAAAACTGGCCTCATTGGTTTGGCAAATCGTATGGAACAATATTATGCCGTGCACCATAGCTACCAATCGGCAACTCTTGCCGCAGGCAAAAATACCGATGTACAAAATACTAATTTGTCGCCTGAGGGCTGGTATATTTTATCAATTGTGTCGCAGACCGACACAACCTATGAATTAAAAGCAAAGGCCCAGAAAACCCAGGTTTTCGACAAAGTGATTTGTCAAGAATTAACTCTTAATCATCTAGGAATGAAAGGACCTGGTTCCAACAGTAGAGAGCTAACCTCTTGTTGGTAGACGATTATTAAGAAGGCTTAATAATTTAGTTCGTCCAAAAGTCATTTTGACTATTGTGTAGCCAGTTTAGTTTCGTGTATACTTTACATAATAACTACCTCTTTTTTGTGAGAGTTTACTATGTCTGCACCCACCAAGCCTACCAAGCTGGCCCCCCTTCCTAATGCCAAATCTGAGCAAATTAAACAGGCCGTACACGATCATAGACAACAAGAAGAGAGTACATTAACAACATTACCGTCTAAAGATGAAGTAAGCCTTACGCAATCTCCCAAAGATGATAGGGCAGAAGAGCAGGTATTAACCTTACAGACTCCTAAAGGTAAAGTAACCTTAAATGAATCCGACGTAGAGAAATGGTTTGCGAACACTGAGAAAGCATTAAGAGCAGAAACCGGCCAAGATAAAAAAGGTCCAGTCACTCAAGAATCAAATGATCGGGAGTTGGGAGCCAAATTTCTCAGTCGCTTTGGTCTTAAATCTGCCAAAGACGTAATCCAGTTTTTAAACTCCCCTGCCGGCCACACTGTAAAAGAAACGATTGCAGAGAAATGGTCAGAGCGTGAGGCAATTAAAGCAGAGCGAGCTTTCGAGCTCCGAGAGAAAGAAAATTAAGAAAACGACAACTCGCCTATTTCCTGGCAGCCGTGATGATGCATAAAGCAGCGAAAGCGAAGGAATTAAATCGTGCCTACGCTGAAGCAGGCCAGCAAGCGATAGAGCGTAGTAAAGAGATTGCCACGGGTGGTTCTTATAGCGCGAGTGAAACAGCCGCTTCTGCCTATGCTGCCTCACTCAATCAGCAACTAGCAGCCTACGAACACGCTATTAAAGCACTTGAAGGACAATTAGAGGTTAAAACGGCACATGCCAATACACTTGCCTCTCAAATAGCTGCTATTCAACAAAAATATCAAGCTTTGGGTAACCACGTAACACAAGCCCATACCCATATTGCACAAGCACTGAGTAGTGATCTTAGCCATGATAATGTTATCGATGCTTATGATATTAGAATTCGACATATAGAAACCAAATTAAACAAAAACAATTAGACCACGCTTCATTCCTTAAAAGAGGTGAAAGTCCAATCGCTAAAGATCGTATGAAATATCTGGATATAGCTGGAGTAATTTCAAAAGAGAGTCACGATTTAGAAACACTACTTCTTGTGTTAAAAGCCCGAGCCTTACTCCATCGCGGAAACAAGGGATCAGTACCCATCTCTGATCAAGACCGCATAGAGTTTATTGAAAGCCGTGCAGCTCAATTGGATGAAAAAATTCATCTGGATTTAGGCGTCATACATGAGTTACTGAAAGACGGTGATGTTAAAAAAGAACAGCAAGCAATGGCTATGATACAAGAACATCAAGGTCTTGTTGCAGAAATGGTCACTCTTAAAGATATGATTTCCGTACTTAAAGGCGAGAAAAGACTCGTTAACAAGGACGGTACAGAAACCATGTCCTATAAAGACGCTGCTTATATTTTATCTCCAGGACAACGCATTGTTAAAGATGAGCATGGTAAATCTTATTTATTAACTGGTCATCAATCTTTAGATCTCATGACCCCATATGAAAAAGAGAAAGCCCATACCAATTTACGTAGCATCGCAACCATGGATAACTTGCTACACCATAATGAAAAACTTGAGCTTAAAGGAAAGCAGCAGGAACTCAAACAAGTACATCAAGAAATTCATGATCTTCAAGATCAAATTCAATTCATGCAGCAACGAAAAGCAGAGGTTCATGAAGCGCTAAAAGTACTTCATCATGATCCTCGTCCTCAGCATGTCTCAAGCCCGGGGATTTTCAATCCAACCCCTAAACCGGTTCCTTCTGAGACGTGGTTGCAAATTGAATATCTTTTGGATAGATTAAAAAATAATCCAAATAAAGAAGACGCTCAGAAACTACGCGATCTCATTCCTAAGGATAATAGCAAATTACAAAATTTAATTAATCAGTTTGGGAGGGCACTTAACGCTAATTCCCAGATTGAAATGCAAAGCTATCTCCAAACAATAGAGATTTCAGCTGTATCAGCTTATAAACCCTTTGTAACCTCTGTAACAAGCCCACAGAAACAGAAAAGCGAGGAGTTCCAATCTTCTAGCGAGTCAGTCAAATTTCATCCGACTCCCTTTAAAGATCCATACAACCTTTAAATCCATTCAAATAATGGATTTTTGACTTGCTAAGCGGCTGTAACTCTTCTAACATGAACGGATGTTGCAGCCTGTTAGCGAATAGCCATGATGACTGATAAATTGTTTGGAAATCAATCAATTATTGTAACCCTTGATGTCGATGCCTTATTATTTGACAGGCTAAAACAAATCTCTCAAGCGGGTTTCTCTGTCGTAGAAATTAATTGTAGTGAACAAAATCTATTAAGAAAAATTGTACAGGAATTCCCGGGACTACGTATTGGTGCCGGTAATATTATTAGCACGCAACAATTGGAAGATTGTTATAATGCTGGCGTACATTTTGTTTCAAGTCCTGGTTTTCTACCGTCCATCGCGCAAACAGCAGCTATCTATTCCATTAACTATCTACCAGGCATTGCAACCATTTCTGAAGCAATGCAGGTTATGGCTTTAGGCTATCATCAGGCAAGACCCTACCCTGCAAATCTGATTTTTTGTGCTTTATTGAATAAATGCTTACCTATGTTGCGTTTATTTCCAGCCGAAGTCGAATGGGATGAGGCAGAGCACTATCTAAGCCTGCCTGCCGTTGCCGCAGTAAGCATTCTTAATCCAGAAAGCAAGCAATTAAATGCATTAGCGGCTGGGGTTCTTGCCTAGATCAATCAGGAGTAGAATAGCACCGATACAAATAGCGCTATCAGCCAAATTGAAAACAGGCCAATGATGGTTTTTATAATAGATGTCGATGAAATCAGTTACACGGCCTAAAACCGCTCGGTCATATAAATTTCCCACTGCTCCACCTAGAATCAAGCTAACAGCAGCTGATTGTAATTTTGCTTTCGCCGGTATACGGGTAAGCCAAACAATTAATACTAAACTCATTACAATACTAAAACCGGCAAAAAACCAGCGGTGCCAGCTTCCTGCTCCGCTAAGAAAGCTAAAAGCAGCGCCTGTATTATAAGCCAGAGTGAAATTAAACATAGGAAACAATGGTTCAGGCTGATAGGGAATCAAATGAGTAGTAGCCCAATATTTAGAACCTTGATCAAGCAACAGAACCAGTAAACTTAGTAAAAACCAGGGCCATTTTTTCATACAAAGTTTCTCTCTTCATCATGACCACTAATATTACCAACGCAACGCTGACATAAGCCAGGATGATTTGCGTCCTGGCCGACATCCTCACGCCGATGCCAACATCGTTCGCATTTTTCATATTGACTCGCTTCGACAACAATTCCGACTGCTTCTTCAGTACAGGGAGGTATTTTTTCCATTCTTTCTCCCACTCCTTTTTTATAATCGTCAAACAACTTCACACTAGCAGCCGAAGTTATTAAAACAAAGCGGAGCTCGTCCCCTAGTTTATCAAGCATAGCTTTGGTCTCTTCCTTAGGGCAAAGTATCAATACTTCTGCTGCCAAAGGAGAGCCAATTACTCCTTCTTTCCGTTTATCTTCCAGCGCCTTATTCACTTGATCCCGTATATTTTTGAACACGTTGCCAGAAAAACCATATCGACATCTGTGATTACAGGCCAAGCATCATACCACTGCTCAATAAAAACGGATTCACTTGTCTGCCCAGGGATTGCTTGCCAAATTTCATCTGCTGTAAACGATAAAATAGGTGCCAACCAGCGCGTTAACGCATGGATAATATGATACATAGCCGTTTGGCAAGAACGTCTGGCAATGCTGTTTTTAGCAGTTGTGTACTGACGATCTTTAATCACATCTAAATAAAAACTACCCATATCAACGGCACAGAAATTATGAATTTTTTGATAAATCACATGAAAATGATAATTTTCATAGGCAGTCAAAATTTCATCTTGTAGCTGCTGGCATCGTTTAATTGCCCAGCGATCCAATTCAATTAATTGACTTGCGTCCAGGCAATGTTCTCCCGGTTGAAAATCAAATAAATTAGCCAGTAAGAAGCGCGCTGTATTACGAATACGACGATAGGCATCAGCATTACGTTTAATAATTTCATCAGAAATACTGACTTCATGACGGTAATCGGTCGATGAAACCCACAACCGCAGAATATCAGCTCCGTGCTGATTAATCAGTTTATCTAACGCAACGTAATTCCCTTTCGATTTCGACAATTTTCTACCTTCTGCATCAACCGTATAGCCATGAGTTAACACAGTCTTATAAGGTGCATGACCATAGATAGCCACTGCAGTAGTTAACGAAGAATTAAACCAACCACGATGTTGATCAGAGCCCTCAAAATAGACATCTGCAGGTAAACCGAGTGCAGCGTTTTGCTTTAATACACTGTAATGGGATACTCCTGAATCAAACCAGACATCCAAGGTATCACTTATTTTTTCATAATGTTCTGCATCATCACCGAGGAACTCAGCAATATCAAGCTCAAACCAGGCATCAATACCTCTTTTTTCTACCCTCAACGCCACTTGCTCTAACAGTTCTATCGTATTGGGGTGCAACTCTCTTGTTGACTTATGCACAAATAAAGGCATCGGTGTGCCCCAGGCACGTTGACGTGAAATGCACCAATCAGGTCTGCTTTCAACCATATTACTAATACGTGCTTTGCCCCATTCAGGTACCCATTTGACTTGATCGATAACTTTACTGATTGATTGGCGTAAACCATTTTTGTCCATAGCGATGAACCATTGCGGTGTCGCCAGAAAAATCATCGGTGTTTTATGCCGCCAACAATGAGGATAGCTATGACGAATCGATTCGTTATGCAAAAGCACCTGCCTCTCCTGAAGTACTTCCATTACCTTGTCATTCACCTTCAAAACAGAAAGACCAGCAAACAAAGGAACATTCTCGGCATAACAACCATTGGCTAAGACAGGATTAATCAGAGGTAAACCATAAGCTTGCCCCACCTGATAATCGTCTGGTCCATGAGCCGGCGCTGTATGCACACAACCTGTTCCCGAATCAGTAGTAACATGCTCACCAAGAACGATAGGCACTTGGCGCTCGTTAAAGGGATGTTGCAAAGCAATTCTTTCGAATCGTTGTCCTTTAACCTGACCACAGAGTTTGTATTTTTCTATTCCATAACGCTGCATTACTGACTCAACAAGCTCTGCAGTAATCAAGAAATAATGTTTATCCGCATCGACCAGGACATATTCAAGTTCAGGGTGCAAACAAACAGCCTCGTTAGCAGGTAAAGTCCAAGGCGTTGTTGTCCAGATTGGTACAATGACTGGCTTAACTGGCAACTCACCAGCAACTGCCTTGAGAATATCTTGTGGATTCACTGCTACAAAAGCGACATCAATGGATGGTGACATTTTGTCTTCGTAATCCACTTCAGCCTCAGCCAAAGCTGAACCACAATCAATACACCAATGAACAGGTTTAAATCCCTGTTGTAAATGACCATTTTCAATAATTTTACCAAGTGCGCGAATAATGTTTGCTTCGTAGGAATAATCCATGGTTATGTAGGGATGCTGCCAATCACCAAACACACCCAGGCGCTTAAACTCATCCCGCTGAATATCAATTTGACTTGCCGCATAGTCACGACATTTGTTACGAAATTCGGCAGCACTAATCTTAAGGCCGGCTTTCCCAACTTTCTTTTCCACATTCAGTTCTATAGGCAAACCATGACAATCCCATCCCGGAACAAAGGGGGCGTCAAAACCACTCAGTGATTTGGATTTAGTAATAATATCTTTCAAAATTTTGTTCAAAGCATGACCGCAATGAAGATGTCCATTTGCATAAGGAGGACCATCATGCAAAATGAAACGCTTAGCACCTGAACGAGCCTGTCTAATTTTTTCATAAATACCTTTATCATCCCAATCAGTCAGCATCTGGGGCTCTCGTTGCGCAAGATTCGCTTTCATCGGGAAAGATGTATCCGGTAAATTCAAGGTATCTTTGTATTCAGCCATCTGGGTCTACTCTATTAACACGTTAAGTTCAAAATCGACTCGTACCAAGAGTTGTAGCATATCTACTACCTTGGCACACTGCGATGCTCGAAAATCAATCATAACTCAAGCTAGCGAAATGCCAGCGTTCCTTTGAATTGTTCTTTAGCCGCAACTACATCATCCTGAATTTGTTGAATCAAGGCATCTACAGATGAGAATTTAATTTCATCTCGCAATTTGTGCAAGAAAAATACTTGCAGCATCTCACCATATAGACTTTCATTAAAATCGAAGAGATGTATCTCAAGGATATTTTTTGTGCCATCAACAGTTGGTCTGCTGCCAATATTGGCAACTCCTTTCAACAGTTCACCTGTACTTCTACATACTTGAACACAAAAAACACCTTTCAGTGGCAAGGTTAAACGATGCATACCCAAATTTGCCGTAGGTATACCCCATTGTTTTCCTCGCCCATCCCCTTTAATCACTCGTCCGCAAAGACTAAAGGTCCTTCCTAACAAAACAGTTGCTTGCTCAAGTTGGCCTTGCAACAGAGCATGTCTAATCTTAGTTGAGCTTACACGCTCTTCCTCAATAGTAAAATCAGGGAAAGTTTGTACAAGACAACCCACTCGCTGTCCCAACTCTTCTAGCAAAGCCACATCACCTTGCCGGGCATGGCCAAAACGAAAATCTCTTCCTATCACCAAATATTTCACATGATGTAAAGAAAAAAATAATACTGCGCAAAATCTTGAGCAGACATTAAAGCTAAATGCTCATTAAATTTTAGACAATATACATAGTCAATTTTACATTGTTGTAGTATTTGTAATTTTTCTCGCAAGCTGGTTAATCGCGCGGGTGCCCGCTGCTTGTGAAAATACTCTCCCGGCTGAGGTTCAAACAAAAAAACAGTCACTGGCAACTGTATTTTATCTGCTTGCGTACGCAACTGAGACAATAATGCTTGATGACCGCGATGTACCCCATCGAAATTACCAATGGTCGCAACAGTCCCCGCAGAAACCTCATCTAATCTACGTAACAGCTTCATGCTTATTTAAAAATAATAAAAAGATAGATTATACCGAGTTTATTCTAGATTGCGAAACCTTAAGCTCATCGTTAGAAAATATTGCCCGGTATTTATTCAGCAACAGCTTTACCAAAATGACGTCGCACCACAACAAAAAATACTGGCACAAAGAAAATAGCTAATACAGTTGCCGTAAACATCCCCCCTGCCACACCAGTACCCACTGCATTTTGTGCACTGGAGCCAGCACCTGTACTTATTACCAGAGGTAATACACCAAAAATGAAAGCAAGTGATGTCATTAATATTGGGCGCAAACGCATTCGTGTGGCTTCCAGCGTTGCCTCAATTAAATGCTTGTTTTCTTTTTCGATGAGATCTTTTGCAAACTCAACAATCAGGATCGCGTTTTTAGCTGATAATCCAATAGTAGTCAAAAGCCCTACTTGAAAGTAGATATCGTTATTTAGACTGCGAAAACTGGCTGCTAATAAAGCACCAATGACACCAAGTGGAACGACCAGGATTACAGAAAAAGGGATAGACCAACTTTCATACAATGCAGCCAAACATAAAAAACAACCAGTAATGAAAGCACATAAAGTAAAGGAGCTTGATTACCTGATAATCGCTCCTGATAGGACATACCAGTCCAATCAAAACCAACACCGGCAGGTAATTTTGACGCCAAGCGCTCCATCAAATTCATTGCATCGCCGCTACTTTTGCCAGGAGCAGCTTCACCTAAAATTTCTATAGAAGGTAAACCGTTGTAACGCTCCAAACGTGGCGAACCGAATTGCCAGTGGCTAGTACTAAATCCCGAAAAAGGAACCATTTGTCCCTTTTGTCCTCGCACATACCAATCGTTAATATCTTTTGGCAACATCCGATAAGGTGCATCAGCTTGGACATATACTTTTTTACCCTGCCACGATCAATAAAATTATTGACGTAGCTGCTTCCCAAGGCAATAGCAATCGTGTCATTAATATCACTGATTTCAGCCCCCAAGGTTTCTGCTTTTTCTTGATCAATATTAAGTTTAAATTCAGGGGCATCTTCCAAACCATTAGGTCTTACACGTACTAGCGTATTAGGATAATCGGCGACCATATCCAAGAGTTTATTACGCGCTTCGGTTAGTTTTTCATGACCTATCCCACCTCTATCAATCAGCTCAAAATCAAAGCCACTGGCTGTACCAAGTTCGATAATTGCCGGCAAATTAAAAGGAAACACCAAGCCATCTTTAATATTGGCAAAAGCCTTCGTTGCTCTATTAATAATTGCAGGAACTTTGTTCTTAGTACCTTTACGCTCACTCCAATCTTTTAACGTAGTAAATGTAATACCCGAATTCTGTCCACTTCCATTAAAACCAAAACCAACAACAGTAAATGTTGAAACCACATTGTTTTTCTTTGGTCGCATAATAGCGATAAACTTGATCAGCAACTTTTTGTGTACGCTCCTGTGTTGCTCCAGCCGGTAACTGTATCATGGTTAATATCATTCCTTGATCTTCTTCAGGAAGAAAAGCTGTCGGTAATGTAAGGAATAAATAGCCCATTCCCACTACAATCAAAAGATAAATAAGCAGATAGCGGCCGGTTTTATTAAGCAATTTTTCAACGAGGTCATGATAGCGATGGGTTGTTAGTTCAAAATGACGATTAAACCAACCAAAAAATCCTTTCTTATTGTGATGCTCAGCAACAGATAGTGGTTTTAAGATAGTAGCGCAAAGTGCTGGTGATAAAATAAGAGCAACCAAGACAGATAGCACCATCGCCGACACAATAGTCACTGAAAATTGACGATAAATAGCACCTGTCGAACCACCAAAAAAGCCATCGGCACAAACACCGCTGATAGCACTGTTGCAATTCCAACTAAAGCCCCTTGAATTTGTCCCATAGAACGACGAGTAGCTTCTTTGGGAGGCAAATTTTCTTCCATCATGACACGTTCAACGTTTTCAACAACGACTATTGCATCATCAACAAGCAACCCAATCGCCAACACCATGCCAAACATAGTCAATGTATTGATGGTATAACCAAACATAGACAAGATAGCAAAAGTGCCTAATAAAACGATGGGCACAGCAATTGTCGGAATTAAGGTAGCCCGTATATTTTGCAGGAAAAGATACATGACTAAAAAACCAAAATAATCGCTTCAATCAGGGTTTTCACCACTTCATGAATAGAAATTTTTATAAAAGGAGTGGTGTCATAGGGATAAACTACTTTAAAACCAGCAGGAAAATAAGGCTCCATTTTACGGAGTTCTTCTTTAATAGACGCCGCTGTATCCAAGGCATTCGCCCCCACCGCAAGCTTAATACCCAAACCGGAAGCCGGAACACCATTATAGCGTGCTATCAGCGCATAATTTTCACCACCCAGAGCAATTCGAGCAACATCACGTAAACGGACTTGAGAACCGTCAGAATTGACTTTAAGCAAAATTTTTCCAAACTCTTCAGTTGTCTTTAACCTTGTTTGAGCAATGATTGGCGCGTTTAACTGCTGCCCAGGAACAGCAGGAAGTCCACCTAGTTGTCCCGCAGCAATCTGATTATTCTGTGCTTTGATAGCCAAAACTACATCGCCTGGTTGCAGTTGATAATTATTCAATTTATTTGGATCAAGCCAGATGCGCATTGCATATTGCGCACCGAATAATTGCACATCCCCTACTCCATTTAGGCGACTAATAGGATCTTTGATATAGGACGCTAGATAGTCGGCCAGATCATATTGATCCATACTGCCATCTTCGGAAATAGCTCCTACGACAAGAAGAAAGCTGCTGCTCGATTTTTCAATAATCAATCCCTGTTGTTGAACTTCTATAGGCAGCAATGGGATAGCCAACTGAAGTTTATTTTGTACCTGAACCTGAGCGATATCAGGATTGGCACTGGAATTGAAGGTCAATGTTATCGTCGCCGTTCCAGAAGAATCACTCTGAGAAGTCATGTAAAGCAGTTTATCTAGACCACTCATGTTCTGCTCGATGATTTGAGTGACAGTATCCTGTACTGTTTGCGCATCAGCACCTGGATAAATAGCAGTAATTGCAACGGCAGGAGGAGCAACCGTTGGATATTGGGCAATAGGCAATTTGGAAATAGCCAAACTACCTGCTATCATGACAAGGATGGCCAAGACCCAAGCAAAAATAGGCCTGTCTATAAAAAATTAGGCATAGTTTACTTGCTCTCTTTGTGGTTTGGTGCTTGATCTGCAGCTGCTTTATTTTTGTTTCCTCTACTTCCTCAGCTTTTACAGTCATACCTGGTTTTATCTTTTGTAGTCCTGATACAATCAATTTATCACCATTTTTCAAACCACTGCGAATTAACCATTGGTCACCAATGGCCTGATCTGTTACCAAAGTACGTTCAACGACTTTATTTTTGCCATCAACCAGCAAAGCAGTTGCTTGTCCCTGAGCATTGCGCGTAATACCTTGCTGTGGTGCCAAAATTGCCTCTTCCTTAATCCCCTCTTTTATTCGTGCACGCACAAACATACCAGGTAACAGTACTTGCTTTGGATTGGGAAATATAGCACGCAAAGTAATAGAGCCTGTCGTTTCATCGACAGTAACATCTGAAAATTGTAAAGTTCCTTTTTGATTATAAAGTGTGCCATCTTCAAGCAATAAATCAACCACTACACTATCATCACCTTTTTTAATATGCCTTTTTCCAATTGGCGTTTCAAACGTAAAAATCCTTACTGGACTGAGTAACATCAACATAAATTGGATCAAGTTGTTGTACGGAAGCCAGGGCTTCAGATTGATTTGCTGTGACCAGTGCTCCTTCCGTTACCCTGGATTTACCAATTCGCCCGCTAATGGGCGAATATACTTTGGTATAGTAGAGATTAATACGTGCCGTTTCCAACGCTGCTTTGGCCGCAACAACACTAGCCTCTGCCTGTTTTAAATTAGCCGTAGCCGTATCATAATCCTGATGACTAACATAGTTAGTACTTAACAAAGGTTTATATCGCTTGACAGTTATACTGTTGATTTCAACATTGGCTTCCGCCTTGGCTAAATCACCTTGAGCGCTATCATAAGCAGCCTGATAAGTGGCGGGATCAATTTGGTACAAAGATTGGCCTGCTTTGACATCACTTCCCTCAACAAATTGACGCTTTAAAATAATACCATTTACCTGTGGCCTGACTTCAGCTACACGGTATGGACGAGTACGTCCGGGCAATTCTGTGGTTAAAGTCAGCGGACGGGCTTTCAAAGTAACAATACCCACTTCAGGAGATGCATCAGCAGTTTTTGATTTATCATCACCGCATGCTGACAGTAGGAACATGCTCAGACAAACCGGCAAAAAGCGAATTGCATGAATCTACCGTTATACTTCATTGAAAATCCTCAGTATATTCAACTCCAAAGGGCTACTAAGAATAACGCGCGTACTGTTATATAACAATCTTAGCGGATATAAAAAATCATCAAACTTTTACCCTGGATGGTATTGTGATTTGACAAGCAGCCCAATAACATGAGAACTGTATTAATTTTTTCTTTTCAAGAAAAAGAACCTCGAAGAGCACATTTAAATTTGCTCGAATGAGCATACATTATGATATTTTCTTGGAGTCATAAAACCATGGAAAACGTTTTAGTTTGCCTTCTTCTCCTGTTTCTATTAGTGATCTCCGGGGTGATTTCCAGATTCACACCCTCCCTACCTACACCTATCGTGCAAATTACCTTCGGTGCTTTGGTTGCTACCATTTTCCCTGATTTTCATATAGGTTTTAATCCCGAATTGTTCATGCTTCTTTTTATTCCACCTTTATTGTTCAATGATAGTTGGCGATTCCCTAAACGGGAGTTTTTGTTAAATACAAGACCTATCGTCATGTTATCGATAGGCCTTGTATTTTTTACAGTGTTAGGACTTGGTTACCTCATGCATTGGCTGATTCCTTTCCTGCCTTTACCCGCCTCCTTTGTCTTAGCCGCAGCACTCTCTCCTACGGACGCTGTAGCCTTAAAATCAATGACTAACAAGATACAAATGCCTAGACGTATTAGGCATATTTTGCAAGGAGAAGCATTATTAAATGATGCCTCAGCCCTTGTTTCTTTTAAGTTTGCCATAGCAGCTATGCTAACGGGTGTTTTTTCCCTGGGCAGTGCTACTGCCAGCCTCTTTTTAATTAGTCTTGGAGGATTAGGAATAGGTGCTATTCTCACCTATCTATTTGTTGCCTTGCTAGGCCGCTTAAAACTTAAAAGCGAGCATGAGACTGCAACCGAAAATCTTTTATTATTACTACTACCTTTTACAGCTTATCTCGTTGCAGAAAAACTTGGTTTCTCTGGGATATTGGCCGCTGTTTCAGCTGGATTTACTATTGATAAAGCCGGATTTTTAGACCGAACTATGGTAGGCATGCGTATCGAAGGCCGTTTTGTCTGGGGTATGTTGGAAATTACTTTAAATGGTATTATCTTCATCTTATTAGGTGTCTATTTACCGAATTCGTTGAACTTACTCGCCAGTACAAACTGTACGATAGAGCAATACCTAATGATCGTTGTCTTTATTACTCTAGCACTCATTAGTCTACGTGCTCTGTGGATCTACTTAACACTCCCCTTTGAAGCGCTAATTGCACGTCGTCTTCATAAGCCATGGCATCGCCCCAATTTAAGGATAATTGCGGCAATTTCCCTTGGAGGAGTACGGGGAGCCATTGCCCTGGCCGCCATATTATCACTCCCTGAATTTATGCCAGGCGGCATGCCTTTCCCAGCACGCAATCTATTGATTATCGTTGTTGTTGGCGTGGTTCTTTGCTCTTTACTAATCAGTTCAATAATTTTGCCTTTAATCTTGCCGGGCTTAAATGCCATTATTACCCGTTCCAACAATGACGAGGAAAAGAAGCAATTCTTGCTGCTGCAGAAGCAGGTATCCGAGCTATTGAAAATCGAATGCAAACTTTAGTAAATGATATGAACGAACAAGATGCTGCGATCTGCACACAGGTTGGTAACTCATTAATAGCCAAACTAAATCAATTCATCGCTTCAAATATTGGAACCGAAACTGAGAAAATGATTAATATAATGGCTTTAACTTTTGAAGAAGAGCTCCGCCTCGCAGGCTTGGAAGGAGCTCGGCAAGAATTACGTTTACTTAGAAAACAAGGTAAAATTAATAACACAACCATGATGGCTATTATTACTAAACTAGATTTAAGGCAAATTTCCTTGGTTGGTAACCAGAGAAATTATGAGCTTCATACACAAGCAGAACATAAAACATTAACAACAGAAGAAATTAATCAAGGCTGTTCCACTATGGTTTATGATTAACTCAATAACGCGCGAAGCGTAACTCCTAAGAAGGAAATATACAATATAATTTATTTTCAATAAGTTGTATTATATTTTGAATCTATCTCTCAGGAACAAGTCACGGCAGGTTGGAATGAAATGGAACTACTGGATATCGCAGGCTTGCCTGCGATATCCAGTTTCAAAAATTGAGAACATTATCTGGAGCTAAATCGTAGTTCTACGAAATTTTAAGTGCGTATTATTTAAGCATTGCTATAATAAAAATTTCAACCCTTGTTCTTAACTCACATTATTTATTAATTTTTAGAGACTACCATGGCTCAACCTTTAATTAATATAACCAGAAAGCAAGCCTTGGTTTTTGCCGCTTTTTTAGTTTTATATGAATTTTTAACCTATATTGCGAACGATATGATCATGCCAGGAATGATCAAAGTCATTGAATCATTTCATGGTCCAGAGTCTGCGGTTGCTACTTCGCTAACAGCCTATATGTTAGGTGGTGCCAGTTTACAATTATTCTTGGGTCCTATCTCAGATCGATACGGACGACGCCCAATCATGCTTGCAGGAGCACTCTTTTTCTTCCTTTGTACCTTATTGATTGCTTGTTCAAACTCAATCGATCAATTTCTTATTGCCCGTTTCTTCCAAGGCATGGGTTTGTGTTTTATCGGTGTTATTGGCTATGCCACTTTACAAGAAATTTTTGCTGAAATGGATGCCATACGTTTAATCGCCATTATGGCCAATGTCTCTATAGCTGCTCCATTATTAGGTCCCCTTTTAGGAGCTACCTTCATTCATTTTTTTAGTTGGCGGTTTATTTTTATTATTATTGGCATTTTCGCTCTCGTAGCCTTTTGGGGGGCTTTGGCGGTTCATGCCTGAACCTGTTGGGCAAACAAAATCGGATGGAGAAAAAATCAAGCGCATCTCACTATCACCACGTGTAATCGCTGTAAACTATAAAAATCTGATGATAAACTCACCGTTTATGCTAGGCTCAATTGCTCTTGGACTTATGGGTCTACCTTGTCTTGCTTGGATTGCTTTAGCTCCTGTTATTTTAATTGCCGATGCAAAATTATCCGTTATCCAATATGGTATATGGCAAATGCCTGTATTTGGTGCATCTATTGTTGGCAACTGGTATTTGCAAAAATTAACTCATCGTTACTCTGTAGAGAAAATACTACTGATTGGCTCAGTCATTATAGGCATCGGCCTCGTCATCACTTCTGTTTTACCTTTTCTATTTGGTCATTATTTTATATGGTTAATGCCCGGCCTTATTATTTATTTTTTGCTTTAGGTGTTACGGGAGCACCCATGAATCGCTTCATCCTTTTCTCCACACCAGTGAGTAAAGGAACCACTTCGGCATTAATGAGCATGATTGGTATGTGTATCCAGGCAATTGGTATAGAGATAGCTAATTATTTATACAGCTCTCATAATAATAATGTCTTTGGTCTTTATTGTGCAGCAATTGGACTTGTTTATTTTATTTTGCTCGCTGCTACTTTTTTCTTGACGAACGCTCATCCCAAAAAATCCATATAGCCAGTCGACTTTAACAAGATAATAGAAATGGACTTGTAGTTCTATTCAGAGCGCGTTACAAATGTAGGGCAAATTAATCTACAAAGGATGAAGCATGAAATTATTTTTTGCACGAGGCGCCTGTTCGATGGTCATACGCATCATTATCAATGAAATCGGTCTTAAATGTGATTATGTATCTGTCGATCTCAAAACAAAAAGAACAGAAGATAATAAAGATTATTTAGCTATCAATCCGAAAGGAGCTGTTCCTGCACTACAACTGGATAATGGTCAAATTATTACTGAAAATTTGGTTATCCAGCAATATCTTGTTGATGAACATAAGGCGAATAAATTATGTCCACCACTCGGAGATATTAATCGTTATCAAGTACTTAGCTGGTCAAATTATATAACCACAGAGTTACATAAAAGTTTTGGCGCCCTTTTTAATTCAGCTATTACACAGGAATTAAAAGATAAAATTTATATACCCATCATTAAACAAAAATTCGAATTTCTCGATAAGCAATTGTCTAAACATCGTTATTTAACAGGAAATCAGTTCACTCTACCTGATGCCTATCTCTTTGTGATGCTTATGTGGTCTACTAATTTTAAGATCGATCTCTCCGGATACTCACATTTGTCCCACTACTTTCAAGAACTTCGTAATAAAGAATCAATTATGAAATCACTTAAAGAGGAAGGATTGGCTTAAATGCGCTTGGCAACCTAGCCTATCAAGGCTAGGTCTGATACATGTCACAGTAAGCAATAAAAATTAGCGTAACTAGGGACTAAGAGTGCTCTACTTGAGGACGTACAATCAATACATCGCACTCTGCACCATGCAGAATGGCATTTGCCGTTGAACCTAACAATAGAGCAAGGCCATGTTTACCGTGGCTACCAGTCACAATTAAATCAATTTTCTTTTCTTTAGCCACACGTAAAATTTCATTCTTGGTAGAACCAAATTCAATCATGCAATGCGCACTATCCACGCCTAATTTCTTAGCTAAAACCGCTAACTCTTTTTCTGCTTGCTCACGGATTGAGACCTCTACTTCTGCAAAACCAGCAAAACCTGGGTAAGCATAGGCAGGAATTGGTTCAACGACATGAACAAGAAGCAAATCAGCGCCGTTCTCATCAGCAATTTTTTTGCCTTATGCGCCGCTCTCACTCCAACTTCATCGAAATCTGTTGCGAATAACACCCTTTTGTACATGATTCTCTCCTTGGCCACATCTGGATACTAAAGACTAGCAGAAAAATTTTTAATTTCCCATAAGAATCAGTTTACTATAAAATCGCTATCTCGTGTAAGCCAACTTAAGAGTTAAAAACAAGCTCCAACTCAATAGTTTGCAGGATTATTTAAAAATTAGGGGTGTCCTCACTATTTTTATCAAACTTTACTGCCGTGGTAATCCTTATCCTCCCCGGACTACACACATCGCAACGAGTTTTTAAAGAAATCTAGTGTGAGACTGAGATCATACCCATCGAACCTGTCGGGTCATGCCGTCGTAGGGATTGTTAATGTTGTTAGATTTATTTGGTGCATTTGTCTCACTATTATCCACCTACTTTTTTATCCGTCTGGATAGTAAAGCTTGGTTAACCACTTTATTAGCCACTTGCTTAAATGGTTGGTTATATTGGCAAAAAGGTATTTATGCCGATATGCTGCTTGAAGCATTTTATTTCTTTAGTACATGTTATGGCTGGTACTTATGGCGTTTACCCTCAAAAGAGAATAAGCCGTTCATTCTCCAAGTTTCGCTAAAACAATGGTTGCTAGTTGGAGCCATAGTTAGCATACTCTACATTATTATTGTCAAATTGCTGCTAACCTTTACTCATTCAAACGTCGCAATATTGGACGCCCTAACAACGTCCTTAAGTCTGGTAGCACAGGGACTCATGTGTTATAGAGCTATTGCAACCTGGATCCTTTGGTTTTTTACCGACGTACTATATGCCTACATGTATTTACAGAAGGGATTACCTTTTCATTGTTTATTAATGTTGCTATACACAACCATGGCGATTGCTGGTTATCTTAGTTGGGCAAAGCGGCGTACTGTTAAAAGTAAACCGCTTCATCTTATAAGACAACCTAACCTAGTGCTTTGAGGCCTGATAAAGAACGAATCCAAGGTTTAAATCGTACCAATTCGGCGGGTAAATTATTGACCACAACTTTCGCTTGAGCAAATTGATCATATTCACCAAGAGTCAACACATACCAATCCATACCCTGACGCTTAGTTAGCCGTATTGCTGCATGAAGCTCGATATGATGGCTACGTATAAAGCGTTTCAAATCATCCTGGTTTTGGCTAGATTGCAATTGAATAGTATATTGCTCTTTTACAGCCTTATCTTTTATTACCTTTCCGTTTTCCGTTACTGATTGAGCAATTCTTTGCTTAAGTTCGGTATCAGAAATATTTTCCCTGGTCGCCGGATTTCCTCTCTCAATACCAGTTAAAGACTGCTTTTGTAAGGTTTTAGGTATAACTACAACTCTATCCATAACCACGAGGGAGTCATCATTTCCTTCATCGTCATCAAGCACTATATTTGTTATTCTCTTTAGAGGAGGTGGCTGAACTGGCTGAACCTCTGCTGCAATATACCAAGCAGGGATTTTACTGACCAATTCTTGTTGCCGAATAACAGGCATTTCACTAACTAGCTCGGGCTCCTGCTGAATCTGAGGCACAGCAGGCACTACTGACGACAAAGGCTCTTCGCTAATCACTGTAACTGGTTCGGGGAGATCTTGTTCTGGGGGCAAGAGTTTGTCTGGCGATACCAAATGTTGATGTTGCCAGAGATAAACAGATGCCAAGACAACAACTACCATACTTGTTGCGATATTCAGACGTTTTGCAAATGATTTTTGCTGCACGCCCGCTTTCAATGACCTAGGGCAAAAATAGCTTACCATTTGACTATTAATCCGGGCGATATTGCCTCCTGTTAACTGATAGAATTGTCCTAAACGCTTATCAGTCATTGTTTTATCCAATCGCTTTGGTGCAGGTAAAGCATGCAACAGATAGGTTTTCATCTCACTTTCTGTCAACACGCCAGGTTCTAAAGTATGAATCAACGCCTCAAACGAATCGGCTTTCAATTTGTTTAAACTGGCTATGATAGAAAAATCTGAGACTAAACAAAAATGAAAGAAATTATTTTCTTTTTGCTGCTGTAAAGCTATTAAGATATCCTGCAATAGAATATCTGGTATATGATGCGCTTCATCAATTATCACTAAAACATGCGCTTTACGTTCATTAATTTGATGCAAAATATTAGCAATAGTCGGCTCGGCATCATCCCGCAAATGAAAAATAGCAGCCAACTGGATTAAAAAATCTGCTTGCGAGAAAGGCGCTGTAGCGGTTACAACATGTGATTTGATTGAAGTATCAAGACCCGCTTGCAACAAACTAATAAAAGTTGTTTTCCCCCCGCCCTGTTCCGCTAAAACGGTTAACATCTTGTTATTAAATAATACCAAATGATTGATAAAATCAATTTTAGTCAGCCAAGAACTGGGTTTAAAAACATGTTTGGCACGTGGGTTCTCATCCTGATTACCTGATTCGATTGCCTCGTTATGCATTGCCTAATCTCCTTAAACCGCGCTTTGTAACGTTGAATACAAAAGATTTTCTGGTACACAGTCTTCGATGTAACAGTTTCCTATTGCTTTCATAAGTATGAAGCGTAAGTTCTTGTTTTTACTTTTTTGTCTTGTGACATTAAGTTACGTAAATCATTTAGATCAATATCGCTTGGAATCCTGTTTGGTAATTTAGCCATAGTTAACAGGTTATCGACTAAAAGCAAGGATTTTTCATCCAGACCAGCATGATAGTATGATAATAAAGCTGCACAATAAAGACCAATTGCTACTGCTTCACCATGTAACCAACGGCTATATTGAGAATAAGCCTCCAAAGCATGGGCAAAGGTATGGCCAAGATTTAATAGAGCCCGCCTCCCCTGTTCACGCTCATCTTCTTGCACAAATTTGGCTTTTATTTGACAACAATGGCTAATAATTTCCGGTAATTTTTTGACTCCCTTAGATCAAGATCTTCTTGCAAAGCACTATAGATGAGCTCAAAAAATTCTCCACCAGCTAATAAGGCATGCTTAATTACTTCAGCAAGCCCTGCACAAAACTCACGTTCAGGAAGAGTTTGTAACGTCTCTAAATCCATGATGACCGCTTTGGGCTGATGAAAACTGCCAATCATATTTTTTGCTAACGGATGATTGATAGCCGTTTTACCTCCAATAGAAGCATCAACTTGAGCGAGCAATGTTGTTGGGATCTGTAAAAAATCCACACCGCGCTGATAGGTGGCTGCTGCAAAACCAGTCATATCTCCGATAACACCTCCGCCCAAAGCTATTAGTGTGGTGTCACGATGATGTTGTTTGGCAATCAGTGTGTCATAAATAGCAAATAAACTCTGTTGATTTTTGAACTCCTCGCCATCATTGAGAATCACCACATCACACTGTTTATCAGCAAGTGCCAATTGGAGGTAATCAAGATAAAGCGGTGCAACCGTAGTATTTGTTACTACAAGCACCTGTTTACCGGGAATATAACGGCGCAAAACCTCTTTATCAGTCAGAATATTTCGTCCGATAATAATTGGATATTCATAGGCAGGTAACCGAATAACCAACTCCTGATATAAATCAAACTTCGCCATAGATATATTTGATAATGTTATTTGCTACGGCTTTAACTGTTAATTTGTCCGTTTCAAAACTGATATCAGCAAGTTCATCATAATAAGGTTCGCGCTCATCACGTAACGATTCTAAACGCCCCTCCAAATCATCTGTTTGCAATAAAGGACGCTTGGTATCACGCTTTGTTCGCTCATACTGTTGTTGTAAAGAAGTTTTCAAATAAATAACCGTGCCACGGCCTGCCAAAGCATTACGATTTTCTGGTGTCATAACTACACCACCGCCAGTGGCCAAAACAATATTGCTTTTTTGCGTCAACTCATCTATTACTTTTTGTTCACGACGACGAAATCCTTCTTCCCCTTCGATATCAAAGATCCAAGAAATATCGGCTCCTGCACGCTCCTCTATCACTTCGTCAGAATCATAGAACTCAAGTTTGAGCTCCTTTGCCAAAGTACGGCCAATCGTACTCTTACCTGCTCCCATTGGCCCTATTAGAAATATATTTCGTACTTTAACTATGCTCATTTTTAATTACATACCCCTTCAGCTGAACACGAGAATAAAGTGCATTCTCTGTTTAATTTAACATAGCACTCCCCAAAAAAGATTCTTAGGGAATTGTTCCTACTCGCTTACCGAACTTATCTGATCCAATCCTTGCTACAAATCTATGTAACCGTTCCTTATCAGCTGTTATCGCCAAGTTGTTGCTTATTATCCTAGGAGTAATGAAAATGAGCAACTCCTCATTTTTAATCATAGCTGATTGATTTTTAAATAACACACCAATCAACGGGAGCCTCCCTAGAAAAGGAACACGATTAATTATGTTATTTTTATCCCGCTTGTAAATTCCTCCTAAAACAATAGTTTGACCGTTATTAACCAATACATTTGTATGCACTTCCTTAGTCAATATAGCAGGTACACCATTAAATACTTTAGTCGACAACGTGTTTTGATTGATTTGTAAATCCATCAAAATTTTGCTGGCGGGCGTAATTTGCGGTGTTACCTTCAAGCTTAATACAGCTTTTTTAAAAGCAACAGTTGTTCCACCACTGGAAGTTGCCTCCTGATAAGGAACCTCCTCCCCCGACTCTATAAAAGCAGCCTGCTGATCTGTTGTTAGAAGACGGGGGCTTGATATTATTTCTCCTCGCCCTTCACTTTCAAGTGCAGAAAGTTCCAAATCAAGAAGAACCCCATTATCTAACTTGGCTAAAGCAATACCAATTGAAGCAGGTGATGCCGTGATTGGCATAACTGCAAGATCAAGATTTAAACGCTCAGCAAATCCAATTTTATCACCTGAAACTGCGTTTTTTAATAGCTGCTCAGTACAACCTGTCCTATTCTTTAAGCAGGCTGGTTTCAATGCACTGAAATGCAAGCCTAACTCCTGAGCAAAATCTTTAGTTACATTAACAATCCGTGCCTCAATTAGCACCTGCTTGACTGGAATATCGAGTTGTCTAACTACCCGTTTTATTTCTTCTATTTGAGCCTGATTATCTCTTATCCAGATTGTGTTGGTTCTTGTATCGACCGTTAATCCACCTCTAGCAGACAGAAGCGCTATATTTTTGTCTTGTAATACAGCAGCAATATCAGCTGCCTTTGCATAGTTAATCTGTAATAAATCTGATCGTATGGGGCCTAAATTTATTAGATCTATCTCAGCTTGTAACTCCTTTTTCTCATGTTCATTTATTTCTTCAACAGGAGCTATCAACATAACCTTGCCAACAATTCTCTTACCTAAAGCTCGTGTTGTAAGAATAATATCCAAAGCCTGATCCCAGGGAATATCATTTAAACGAAGTGTGATATTACCGGTTACTTTATCACTGACTACCAGATCCATTCCAGTAAATTCAGCCAACAACTGAAGAACAGACCGTACCTGAATATTCTGAAAATTTAAAGAGATAGATTTACCAATATATCTCTTTTTCCCAAAACTAGTTTTCTTGACAGCAGTATTAAAGAAGGGGTTATTAAATGCTAATAACTCTCTTTCTTGCTGTAAAAATAGCCTGCCATTTTTATCTGGAGAACGAACATTGAGCCCATTGCCTTGAGCAAATAGATACCCCCCAATCGAATCAAACAAGAAAAAACAGAACAATTATATGCAATCCATGCTCCTAGTTATGCAAATTTAACGTGTAATAAATGATATTTTTATGTCGCTTTCCCCTCGTTGAGATCGTTTTTTTAGTGTTAACGATCTTTCCCCTATCTTAATTATTTTCCCATAGCCAATACCTGGCTCCTCACCTAATTTGCTATAAGTTATTTCACCATTTTTATGAGCAAATAATGCCCATTTATTTGCTTTATTTTTTAGTAATCCTACAAATTTCAATGTCTCTCTACTGGAGCCAGCTAATCGTGATTCTTTCCCTTTATTTTTTGCCATTTTTTCTTAAAAGGGCTTTTTCTATGCCGATATAGGGGGTATCTAAATGTTGTTTCCTTCGCACACTGAATACTGCCAGCATAATCAGTTACAATTCTATTTTTACTTGTTTGATGTACTTTAAAAATTCTTTATCCTGAGAAGAAGTACATGCACTCACCAATGTTGCTATTAGTAGAATAACTAGCCTTTTTTTGTTTCATAATGGTCTATAAATCGTTGCGATTAATTTCATTATCAGTATTTCTGTTTTAACCTTTTGTTTCTCATCAAAAATAGGTAATAACTCAAAATCATCAATAGTCACAATTTTGTCCCACTGGGCAATTTGCTTTAAAAAGAGGGTCAATTGCTCGTAACGTCCTCGAACAGTCATCTTGATTGGTAATTCAACATAAAAATCCATAGCTACTTCTGGTAAAGGAGCAAAAAATTCAAAAACTAGTCCATTGTCAGTGCCTACTTTAGAAATTTCCTCCAATAGCACAGCGATACCTCTTGATGCCGAGAACTGCTTAAGTAGACTTTGGTATTGTTTATTCAGCTCTTTTAAGTTCTTACGCCTAACTTGAAGACTAGCCGCCTTGTGCTGTTTCTTTTCGAATTCAATCTTCAAATTAACTTCTTGATTTTGCAATCGACTATATTGTTGCAAGCTCGGCTTTATAAAAAAACATAATCAAAAACTGTTATTAAAGTAGCGAGTCCTATTATCCTCCAACCGTTTATTTCAATTATCCATTGCTTAATACGCGCTATTGCGAAATGGTTCACTCTAAATTTATTCATTTTGAAAAATGTAAGCACATGTAGGTACCTGTAGATTAAAATTTACTGTAAATTTATGGTACTCATTTATTTTTTCCACCCTATTTTTTTAATTTCAATCCATACTGGCACTTTGACAAAAGGTTTTTTTTCAAGATTGCGTATTAAACTAACTACACTGTGACTTGTCGCCGAATATCCAGCCAAGGTAATTGTGTCGTGACTCTTTTTTACTCCGGCCAGGTAAGCATCATCAGGCATAACTCTATTTAATTCGTTAAATAAATGAAAAAGTAAAATACGAGTCAAAGCCAAGTGCCGCATGACTATCATTCGTGAGATCAAACGCTTTTTTCTTCCTCTAATTTATTAATTTCTTGGATTTGACAGGCAAATTGAGTGATTTCCTCCTCTAGTTGCTGGCTGTGTTGTGACTGCTTAGAAAGCAGTGATACTGTATAAGCATGCATTGAAAAAGTAGTGCTCACTGTTCCTAGTGCTATACCCCAAAAAATTATAATAGCTCTCTTTCTTTCTCGGCACCGTTTGTGTTCTCGCCAAGGTAACAGGTTAATTTCGCTCATCCCCTCAGCCATCCTGTCTCAAAGCCAAACCACAAGCGATCATGAGTGATGGGCCAATATTCATGATCATTTCTGAATTTAGCTCTTTTGAAATAATGAGAGATTGCAAAGGATTAACAAGTTGAGTTGAAATTGTTGTTTTTCTTGTAGCCTGTCTGCAAGCTTTGCCAAACTTGCCAAATTGCCAGCTAACAAAATTTGTGCAATCACAGGTTGATAAGTCAATGATGAAACAAATTGCCAGACCTTTTGCATCCCCGCTAACAACATTTCTACAAACGGCTGAATTATTTTTCTCTCATAAGTATCAGGTAAAATAAGTACCTCTGCTTCAATGTGCCGAGCTTGCTCATAGGGAATACCATAATGTTTTTGAACTAATTCCAATAATTGCCGTTCACCTAAAATTTCTTCATGTGTAAATAGGATATTACTACTATCAGATACAAAGAAATGAGTTAATGACGCGCCTATGCTAATTAGAACAATTATGTTGCCCTGTCGTAATGAAAGTTGCTTAGTAATCAATTGCAGACTTCGCCCGATGGCATATGATTCTACATCAACAATTTTCACCTGCAAACCTGCACGCTTCACTGCTTCTACACGTCGACCCACATGTTCAGTCTTAGCTATAACCATTAACACATCAAGCATCGAGGGCTTTGTTCCGCAATGACCTAGTATTTTGAAATCAACATTAATTTCATTAGGTGGATGAGCAACATAATAGTCTGCTTCAATCAGGACGGCTTCCTCTATCTCGGAATGATCTAAATTTGCACTGAGTTGAATAATTTTGCTAATAACGAGAGAATCAGGTAATGCAATGACTGCCGTATAATCGAAGAAATTATGCTGTAATAATAGTTCTCTGAGACCAGCGCTTACTGCGTTGATTTCCTTAATCGGGTCTGTTTCGCCTTCAATCACCGGCAACAATTTATACCCATAGCCTTCGACGCAAGAGTTTCCATTAGCATTTGGTGATATTGCGAGCAACTTGATTGAAGTCGAACTGATATCGACTCCGAGTATTGAACTCGGCTTAGGGTTGAACCATCTGACCACTTGCATTTTTCCTGTGAATTCCGTTCTCAAAATGGACTTGCATTAAGAAAATTAATTATCCTAGTAAAATTCTTAATAGCGCTGTTGATTCTAATCTAACCTTTTATAAAAAGGAATATTTTTATTGTTATTCCTTTTTACGTGGCCTGAAAATTAAACGTTCTAACTCCCATTAATCTATTTGTCCAACGCTTGCGCTCATCGTATTGTTTTAATATAGTGGATGATCTGGGATGCAACTCTGTATCCTGATTTCAGTTAAAAGGAGTTACTATGTCGCGTTTGCAAAATTTAGTTAATTCTCTCGTTACCGTTGTGCTCAATTATACCGACCCTAAAAGACTAAAGGGACACACTGAAGAGAGCTTACTTCAAAAATCACATGATGATTTAATAGAAGACTTAGCTCAACTCATAGGGGACTCAACTGTTTCCTATGTGACAAGGCGTACACTGCTTGATTACTTTCTTTACGAATTAAATACACTAAAGCCCCTTGCTGATAAATCTACCCCCTTTGGCGAGGCCGAGCTCAAACGTATAAAAACACATTTACTGGCTCTAATTACTAATACCAAAAACTTACTAAAAATCGATAAAACAGATTCTCTCTCTGTAAGTTATAATGAAGAAGAGCGTGACGTATCGGTAGAAATTTTTGGCTTTATAGATGGCGGTACTTTATATTCATCAACTTGTCGTTCCGGGCAAGTGATTCAACATTGGCATGAAGATATAGAAAAGCTATCAGTATTTCCCACCGATAGTCTAAAAAATCCTCAATTATTTCTTGACCATATAGTCGACGAACATCACACAGCCATTCTCCTGCCACATTTAATAGAAGAGAATCAAAGATTAAAAGAAGAGAATAGACGTCTTAGCCAGAGCGAAGCGTTAGCAAAGAGTGAAAAAGAAGCTCTACAAAAAAAGCTGAATCGTTTGACGAACTACAAGAAAAATTTCGCATTATTGAAGAAAGAGAAAACCTGTTGGTGGAAGAAAATAGGCGTCTCCTGGAGGAGCATCCTCGACTACTAAAACGAGGAGAGAGTAGCCAGGAAGAAACTGAACGCTTAAACAGCGAAAATACTCATTCAAGTGAAAAAAAGACGTCTTTAATAGCAACGAATAGCTTTTTGAGAAGAAATATAACACAACGGCCTTTAGTAGGAATTGGCGCACTTGGCCCTCATTTTTTGCACCGAGCATATTGACCAACCCTGCGTTTATACTTCCCACAACGCCTCAATTAACAGTTAAAAAGAGACGCCAGATTCAATGCCTCCACAACTTCTCTGATTTCATTATCATTACCTCCTTCTCAAGGTAGTATGAGAAGGAGTTTTCTTCACTAAAAATTCGCAAAATATCCTCAAATAGCGCTATAATCGGCAAATTCGATTCTATTTATTTATCTCATGAAAAAACCTGCATATTTCTGGCGTAAAGGCTTATGGGCTCTCACTAGCCTTTGTTTTCTCCTTCTAGTGTGTGCAATTCTGCTTTACTTGTATCTTGAAAGCCAGCTCCCTAATGTAGACTCTCTAAAAACGGTGCATTTGCAAGTTCCTCTGCGAGTCTATACGCAAGATGGCTTACTGATCCAGGAATATGGTGAAAAACGCCGTATACCTCTTACCTATGAAGAAATTCCTCCAACACTGGTTCATGCAGTCTTAGCGACTGAAGATCAGCGTTTTTTTGAACACCCTGGTGTAGACATTTTCGGTTTAGGACGTGCTACTGTTCGTATGATTCAAACAGGTACGAAATCGCAAGGAGGTAGTACGATTACCATGCAGGTAGCCCGTAACTTCTTCTTGACTCGTAAAAAACCTTTTTACGTAAATTCAATGAGATTTTGTTAGCTATCAAAATCGATCGTGAATTAAGTAAAGAAAAAATCCTGGAACTCTATCTCAATAAAATATACCTTGGTAACCGCGCTTATGGAGTAGGTGCTGCAGCAATGGTCTATTATGGTAAAACTTTAAAAGAATTAAATCTGGCCGAATTAGCCATGATTGCAGGTTTACCTCAGGCACCATCGACCCAAAATCCCATTGCCAACCCGCTTGCCGCTAAAAAGCGCCGTGATCATGTTCTGGAGCGCTTGTTAGAAGAAAAATATATTGATGAAAAACAATATCAAGAAGCAATTAACCAACCCATCACTGCTAAATATCATAGTACAAATATTGAAGTGAGCGCTCCTTACGTTGCCGAAATGATTCGTCAATCCCTGTACGATCATTTTGGTCCTAAAGCCTATACCAAGGGCTATAAAGTGTACACAACAATAAAAGGTCCCTTACAAACTGCAGCGAATAAAGCTGTTACCGACACACTACTCGCCTATGATCGTCGGCATGGCTACCGCGGTCCCGTCGCCAAGGTCAGTGGAGTCGATGATCAATCACCAGATTATTTACATAAACTGCTTGCCCGATACCCGATAGTTAATGATCTGCAACCTGCTGTTATATTAGAAGTCGGTGAAAAAGAAGCGACTGCCGCTACCCGATATGGCCATAACTTTACTATTCCTTGGGAAGGCTTATCCTGGGCAAGACCAGCACTCAAACATGGCTGGATGGGTAAATCTCCAACTAACGCTCAACAAGTAGTTGCTGTTGGTGATATTGTCTATGTGCGTTATCAGAATGAGCAATGGTACTTAACTCAGATCCCACAAGCAGAAGCAGCACTTGTTGCCTTAAATCCGAATAACGGTGCTATAGAAGCCTTGGTAGGCGGCTTTAATTTCCAAAAGAGCAAATTTAACCGCGCCACGCAATCTGAGCGGCAACCCGGCTCAAGTTTTAAACCTTTTATTTACGCAGCTGCTTTGAATAAAGGTTATACTTTAGCCACCCTTGTAAATGATGCTCCAGTAGTCGTTGATGATCCCAGTCAAGCAAACTTGTGGCGCCCGCATAATGTGAATCTCACCTTTAATGGCCCTACCCGCCTTAAAGACGCTTTGATTCATTCACGCAATCTAGTCTCTATTCGAGTTTTAGATGATATAGGTTTTGATTACGCAATTAATTTTATTACTCACTTCGGTTTTCACAAAGAAAATCTTCCGAAAGCTTTATCATTAGCCTTAGGAAGCTTATCGGTGAGTCCTATGGATTTAACTGCTGCCTATGCTGTTTTTGCCAACGGTGGTTATAAAATCGAACCTTATTTGATCGATCATATCACCAACAATGACGGCAAAATTCTTTTGCAGGCCAAACCATCAGTTGTTTGTGACAATTGTGACCCAAACAAGGCTGATCCAGCCACACTGGCACCACGAGTCATCCCAGCTGACGTCGCCTTCTTAATGAATACCGCTTTAAAGGGTGTCGTTCAGCAAGGGACCGCTCGCGCAGCTAAAGTATTAAATCGCCAGGATATTGCAGGCAAAACAGGAACAACCAATGATCAGGTCGATGCCTGGTTTGCTGGCTTTAATACTGAATTGGTTGTTACTACTTGGGTCGGATTTGATAATCCTCAATCCTTGCACGAATATGCTGCAAACCTTGCTCTCCCTCTATGGATTGATTTTATGAAAGTCGCCTTGGCCAACATGCCGGAGCGGGAATTACCTCAACCACAAAATATTGTTGCTGTTCGGATTGATCCAAAAACGGGCTTACTTGCGAAAAATAATCAGCCTAATGCTATTATTGAATATTTTCGTGAACATGAGGTGCCTGGAGCAGAGGATTCTACACCTTCAAATTCCATAACAGCCTCGCCAGACGCAGGGCAGGATAATCAAGAACAAGAACAAGAAAATTTATTTTAGCTCTGTAGGTCGGGGGCCTCTTGACCCGACGCGTCTCCCCTGCGAACCAATTCGCTATTGGACGAAATCACGCCGTAAACGCCAAGATAGTAGGGATAATTAAGGACTGTTTAGATTTCGCTAGCTTGAGTGATTATGGCATGATGTTCGAGTATCGCAGCGGAGCATACACATTAGTATGTGAGCAGCGAAGCGCAGGAAATCATGCCATAATCACCAAGATAGTAGAAATGTAAACTGTTCTAACCTGCCAACGCATCAGTAGCAGCTACATATTCATAGCCTAATTCACGAGCCACCGCTTCATAAGTGATCATACCTCTATGCACATTAAGACCATTTAACAAATGACCATCGCTTAATAAGGCTAATTTCACACCTTTAGTAACCAAACTCATGACAAAAGACAAGGTTGCATTATTTAAAGCAAATGTTGAGGTTCGTGGTACAGCTCCAGGCATATTGGCTACACAATAATGCACCACATCTTCTACCATATAGGTAGGCTCATGGTGAGTAGTTGCACGGCTTGTTTCAAAACATCCACCTTGGTCAATCGCGACATCAACTACGACTGATCCCGGACGCATCGTTTTTAACATAGTGCGAGTTACTAATTTTGGTGCGGAAGCGCCTGGAACAAGAACAGCCCCTATCACTAAATCAGCTTCAGCAACATAATGTTCCAAAGCTTCCACCGTGGCATAAATAGTATTTAATTTTGAACCAAACTGAAAATCAAGTTCTCGTAGACGGGATAATGATTTATCTATGACTGTCACACGTGCTTCCATACCCATTGCCATTCTCACCGCATTCGATCCTACAACACCACCACCAATTACGACGACATTCGCAGGAGCGACACCTGGCACCCCACCTAATAAGACCCCGCTTCCACCCTGAGCCATTTCAAGGCAATGAGCACCCGCCTGAATCGACATGCGACCAGCAACTTGGGACATAGGGGTCAACAATGGTAACCCACCATCATTTTGAGTCACTGTTTCATAGGCAATTGCTGTAGCGCCAGATTCTTTAAGTAGTCGTGTTTGCTGCGGATCAGGTGCTAAATGTAGATAGGTAAATAAGGTTTGTCCCTCGCGCAAACGTCGGCACTCGACAGGCTGTGGCTCTTTTACCTTCACAATCAATTCTGCTCGTTCAAATACCTCATCTGCTGTAGCAACAATTTCAGCACCAGCTGTATGATATTGTTCATCGCTGATACCAATTCCTAAACCAGCACCCTTTTCCACCAAGACTGTGCTACCAGCACGCACGATTTCTTTAACACTGCCGGGAACAAGTCCCACACGATTTTCCTGTGGTTTAATTTCTTTTGGTACACCAACAAACATAGCTCTTTCCTTCTAATGTTACTTAAATTTTGATCCAAGCAGATAAATTCCTGAAACCACCAGCGCAAGATGAATAACTTCAAAACCCAGATAGTAGAACTATTCTCTGCAACGTTAGCTCCCCGGGAGAAATTCTCAAGCGCTCTTCTTTAATTGCTCAATGAGTTGTGGTACTAATTCAAATAAATCACCTACCAATCCATAATTAGCGATTTGGAAAATTGGCGCATCTTCATCCTTGTTAATAGCAACAATAACTTTGGAATCTTTCATACCGGCAAGATGTTGCACCGCGCCTGAAATCCCAATAGCGAGATATAAACTAGGCGCAACTACCTTCCCTGTTTGACCAACCTGATAATCATTAGGAACAAAACCCGCATCTACCGCAGCCCTGGAGGCACCTACTGCGGCTCCTAATACATCAGCAAGTTCTTCTATTAACTTAAATTTTCTGCACTCTGCAAACCACGCCCACCAGAAACAACAATCTTGGCGCTGCCAAGATCAGGTCGCTCTGAACGGCTTAATTCATGTCGAACAAACTTGCTAGTCGTCGATTCAATTATCTTATCAATATGCTCTATGCAACAGGGTG
>NZ_CALJ01000231.1 GCF_000308315.1 Legionella tunisiensis
CTTCCCTAGTATTTTATATATCTCAATAAATTAATGTATCCCCCTCTTTACATCAACTTATTTTTCCTAGAAATTTTAGTCTGTTATCATTAAACAACTTCTGTTGCTCAACTCATAAAAACATGATGCAAAATGATTTAACTGCGCTCACTGTCACTCAACTGAACCAGCAAGTTCGGTCATGGCTAGAGCTGGAAATGGGAAATGTTACAGTTATAGGTGAGTTATCTAATTTGAGTAAACCTAGTTCTGGACATTTTTATTTTACCTTAAAAGATCCTACTGCTCAGTTACGCTGTGTTTATTTCCGTAACCACCACAATAGCATGAGTAAAAATTTTCAAGATGGTCAGCAAGTTCTTGCTCAAGGCAAATTAAGCTTGTATGAGGCACGAGGTGATTACCAACTGATCGTCTACTCTTTGAATGAAGCAGGTTTGGGTGCGCTCTATCGTCAATTCGAGGAATTGAAAATAAAGCTCCAAGCCCAAGGCTTATTTGCACAAGATAAAAAAAGAGCATTCCGCGTTACCCTACTGTCATTGGCATCATTACCTCAGCAACGGGAGCCGCGCTTCGCGATGTTCTAATTACTTTAGCGCGACGCTTTCCTCTGGCAGCCGTTAAAATCTATGCGAGTGAAGTTCAAGGTAGAGACGCAGCCAAACAACTTATTCGGGCGATCCAAAAGGCCAATCAAGACAAAAATTCTGATGTCCTTATTTTAGCTCGTGGTGGTGGCAGTATAGAAGATCTATGGGCTTTCAATGATGAACAATTAGCCTTAGCAATCAGAAACAGTGACATCCCTATTGTCTCAGGAGTTGGCCACGAAACTGATTTTACTATTGCTGATTTTGTTGCCGATTTGCGAGCTGCAACACCAACCGCAGCAGCCGAGGCAGTTACACCCAACCAGTTTGATTTATTAAACACACTTGTTTCGCTTGAGCAAAGAATGCTACGAGCAATAAACCGCTTTATTCAACACAAACAACTACTACTCTCTCACTGCACTACTAAAATCTCATCGCCAGAACAGTTAATTAATAAACATTACCAAACACTTGATTATCTCGAGCGACACCTCAATCAAGGCTTACGCAATTTAGTCAATCAGAAAAAAATCATATCCATTTATTAATTACTAACCTTCATGCAAAAAATCCAATAACACGGTTACAGCAATCCAAAGCAAAATTACAATCTTTTGAACAACAACTCACACACAATCTGCTTACCAAAATAAATGGATTAAAACAAATTTTCTCTTCTCGTCTTGCAACATTGCATGCAGTGAGTCCTCTAGCTACACTGGGGAGAGGTTATGCTATCGCAACTCATAATAAAACTATTCTTTTCAATAGTAGCCAAGTTAAAAAGGAGATAGCATTGAACTAAGATTGGCAAAAGGATATTTATTTTGTGAAGTCATTAATAATGAGGAATAACAGGATGGAAAATTTTCTCAGCATTTAAGAATTGGGTTGATGCTTGTTCTTTTCCAGATAAGCACAGCTTATGCCACCTTGCCCTATCAGCTACCGGAAAATCATTCGGTCAATGGTGGGCTGACTATCATTCCTATCGATATCAAACAAAAACCTGAAGCTTATTACGACAATAAAAAATAGCTGTCTTGCCGAGTACCCAATCTAATCAATGGCTACTAATCGTCGGGATCCCCTTGGACAAAGAGGACACTATCCAAAATCTTATTATTACTAGCCCTTATAAAGCCTCAGTCCCCTTTCATGTCACTGATAAATTTTATAGTACCCAGTATTTAACGATTGAAAACAAACGTAAAGTTGATCCTTATGAAGAGGATAAACAACGAATAGATAATGAAACGAAAGAAATGGCTGCTCTTTTTGCCGAATTTACCTCGTCTAATCCTTTCGCTGAAGGTTTTAAAGCCCCGGCACATGGTCCTATTACCGGCCTATTTGGCTTAAAACGAATTTACAACAATCAACCGCGCCCACCTCACTCTGGTTTAGACATTGGAGCTCCAGAAAATACGCCTGTCCATACGATCGCCAAAGGGAAAGTGGTCGCTACCAAGGATTATTTTTTACAGGCAATACTGTTATTGTTGATCACGGTATGGGGGTCTTTTCTCTCTATGCACATTTGAAACGGATTGATGTCAAAAAAGGTGATGTTTTGAACCAAGGACAACAAGTCGGTATCGTTGGTCAAACCGGCCGAGTCACTGGACCACATTTACACTGGTCGATGGTAATGAATCAAACCTTAGTTGATCCTCTTCTTTTTGTGCCTGTACGTATCATAACGGCTGTACCCAAACCAGCCGAAGTAAAAGAACCTATAAACCCAGCGAACTAATACTATGCTCGAGCAACTTAATACCAGTCTGACTTTGATTATTAGCCAGACACAACAAAATCTGAAGATCTTAGCCATTATCCTCTTTCTACCTTGGCTTGTTTACTTTATAAATCTCTTCCTTGGTAAGCGCTTACTTTATTTGGGCATTATTCCCAGGCACATTGTTGGTCTACCCGGTATATTATTTTCACCGCTGCTTCACCTCAATTTTAATCATCTTTTTTCAATTCAATTCCTCTCCTGGTATTAAGTAATTTTGTTTGGTTAATGGATTGATTTATTTTTATGGGCTACCTTAGTTATTACCATTATTAGTGGTTTTTTAACCTGGTGCTTTGCAAAACCCGGAATACACGTGGGTGCCAGTGGCTTGATCACCGGCTATTGGGGATTACTAATCACAGATATTTTACAACAAGGTACTCTTACCGCGATTATTCTCGGCGTAATAAGTTTGTATTATTTCGCTGGTATTTTTCTCGGTGTATTTCCCGGGAAAAAAGGTGTCTCCTGGGAAGGCCATTTATTTGGTTTATTAGCAGGCTTAATAACCAGCTATCTTCCCCATTCTTTTCTTGTCTCTTGACACCCACAGAAGGATAAAAAACAGCCTTAGTTCTCATGCAGATACAATATTAGTCCTACAAACTGCCAGTCATAAAAGTCGCTGATTTAGAGCTTTTATAGTATACTCTTGCCCCTTGCAACATACTGGCGGCTGTACACTTCATGGCGACAACGATACTTAATTACCCCAAAATTGACGCAAAACAACTATGGGGACAGTTGTATGGCTGCAGTCTACCTCTAGCAGTTGCTGAGTATTGTCAACAAAAAGTGGGCGTTAAGCTGATAATCGCACCTGATAATTTAACAGCTGCGCAGCTTCTTACTGAGTTACGATTTTTCCTTACTGATTTAAAACCCCAGGAATTGTTATTTTTCCCGATTGGGAGACCCTGCCTTATGATCAATTTTCACCACACCAAGATATTATTTCTGAACGTTTATCAACTCTAAGTCGTTTACAACAAACTACCAATGCAATCGTAATTAGCTCTGCCAGTACATTGATGCATCGTCTTTGTCCCCCTCAATTTTTGCATCACTATGCCCTCCTCTTAAAAGAGGGCCAGACTCTGAATTTAGAACTATTCAGATATCAGTTACAACAGGCCGGTTACAACTGTGTTAATAAAGTATTAGAACATGGTGAATTTGCCATTCGTGGAGCTATTATTGATGTCTTTCCTATGGGAAGTAAAACACCTTTCCGAATAGAATTATTTGATGATATTATTGATAGTCTGCGGCAATTTGATACCGAATCGCAACGAACTGTAGCCAAAATCACCGATATCCATGTTTTGCCAGCGCGCGAGCTTCCCTTAAACGAACAAAGCATAACCCTGTTCCGCCGTGCCTTTAGAGAGCAATTTCCTGGCAATCCAAGCCAATGCCCAGTCTATGAGGCTGTGAGTGATGGACAATACCCTTCCGGTATTGAATATTATTTGCCTTTGTTTTTTGACAAAACATCTACTTTTTCGACTATCTTCCAACCGATGCCAGTATTTTTTAATTGAAGAAATCCAGCAACAGGCAGAACAATTCTGGCAAGAATTAGCGACCCGTTACGAGCAACGGAGCTATGATATCTCTCGCCCCATTTTAAAGCCTAATGCATGCTTTTTAACCCCTACGGAATTATTAACCCTGGCCAATCAATATCAGCAAATCCGTTGCCACCACAAACCGATTGAAAAAAGGGGGCTATAAATTTCAATATTGGCAAAGCACCCTCTCTTCCCTTGGAGCGCCAAAGTACCCAACCACTCATTCATTTGAATAATTATCTAGCGGATAAAAGTAAGCGCTATTTATTGGTGGTTGAAAGTGCAGGACGACGCGAAGTTTTGCTAGACATACTTCGACAAGGCGATATCTCTGCAAAAATACAACCCTCATGGCAATCATTTATCAACGATAAAGAAACTATTAATATTATTATCGGCCCCCTCATTTATGGCACTGAGTTAATTGAACAGCAAATTGCTATTATCGTTGAAGCGCAATTATTTGGGGAGCAAGCAACTCCTCAACGCCGCGGTAACCAAAAAGCAGTTGATCCCGATTTAATCATTCGTGATTTGGCCGAACTGCGCTTAGGTACTCCAGTTGTACATCTGCAATTTGGTGTCGGGCGCTATCAAGGACTCACAACCATCGAAAGCAATGGCTTTGCCAACGAATTCCTCAGTCTAATTTATGCCGGTGATGATAAAATATATGTCCCTGTCACCTCACTACACCTTATAAGTCGTTATACAGGAATGGATAGCGAGCATGCTCCTCTCCACAGGCTAGGAAGCGACCAATGGCAAAAAGAAAAGAAGAAAGCAGCTGAAAAAATTCATGATATCGCTATTGAGTTATTAGAAATTTATGCCAAACGTGAAGCTCAACCAGGTTACGTCTACCAATTTGATGCTAATGATTATCAACGTTTTGCCAGTGGCTTTCCCTTTGCGGAAACGACTGATCAATTACGTGCCATCGAACAAATTATCCAGGATATGCAATCACCCCGTCCTATGGATCGTTTAATCTGCGGTGACGTCGGTTTTGGTAAAACTGAGGTAGCTATGAGGGCTGCCTTTCTAGCCG
>NZ_CALJ01000230.1 GCF_000308315.1 Legionella tunisiensis
CTATCAGTAACGGCTGCTGTAACAACTACTCTAAAAAGTCATTATTATCCAGTGTATCAGCGTGGGGTATTGCTTTTAACTGTGTAAATTGGTATTCGTCTTCACTTTGAGCATTATAAACTAATTTCCAATACCCATCATTGTCTGTTAAGGTACGAGTCTCTACATCCCATTCAGCATTTTCTGCAGTAAATTTGACTACAGCACCTTCTACATCCGCACCAAAATCTTTTGTTAAAAGACCTGTAACGGATTTTAAATCGCCGGTTTCATCTACCAATAAATCATCTGTACCAGTAATCTTAGGCCCATCATCGTAAATAGTTACCAAAAATTGACTACTGGCGCTGGCACCATCAGTTCTTGTTAGAGTAGCAGTCACCTCAATAATAATATTGTCATTGTTATCATTTGAATCTGGATGTTGAATTGCTTCTAATTGAGAAAAATCGAATTGCTTCGTGTCAACGTTATAGCGAAGTTCCCAACGACCATCATCCGCCATTAACATTTTTTCGCCATCATTCCATGTTGCATTACTTGCAGAAAAAGTTAAGGATCTAATTTCTAAATCCTCTACATTCGAACGTACTTCTACAGCGGCTGTTTGTAAGCCATCCGACTCATCGAATGATAAACCTTGTGTTACCAGCTGAATAGGTATTTGCGGTGATACACCAGATTCATTTGCAATTTTGAATATTTTTGTACAGGAGCTCTTTCTTCAAAAAAGAAATGAAACAAACCTTATTGATTCAGTAAAGGAAAAAGAAGGCCCTAAAGTATCATAACCAGCGTTAACATGCCCTACGCCATAAAGTGGATCTAGAACAAATGTACTACCACCACTTCCCAAAATTGTGTCTTCACCTGCTGCGGTTTCTTCCAATGACTGCAATAAGGCCACTGGATCAATGCCATTAGCCATTGCTTTTTCAATAAGTGCATCAACATCAACGCCCTGCTTTAAACTTTTTAACAATGGAGAAATACCATCGAGCTTAAAAGTTTGCCCAGCCTCCAAATAGATATTTTCCAACCCTAGCATGTGGAGTTGAGCTTCGCCATTCATGAGCAGAAGTTGTTCTCCAGGTAACACCACCGTACCCGTTTTTGCAATAGTCGAGTGATTATTTGAATGAATTTTAATGAGAAATCCATTTACGGCATCGACAACCATCGGAATATCTTTATTCATCTTAATACATCCTAAATAAAGAAATGGAAGCCATGTCTGAATGCACAGCAAAACCGACAGATCGCCTTGAATTTGTATATCCTTCACAAATACTGTTTAACGATTGGATTTGCTTAATAGAATGGTTTCCTATCCCTGAATCCTTCTCATAATGCTTTCCAGTCATAAGGATACCATTTCAACAGTATCTTGTATAAATATAGTACAAACCAATGCTTTAGATTTAAAAAATATTTTTTCTTCTATTTTTTAAATAAAAATTAGAAAAATTAAGGAAAAAGATGGTTATCTAATTGACTTTAATAATAAAAAATTATTGATTATTAGAGATAGATTTATCTAAAAACGCTGTATTTTACCTTGTTCCAAGAAAAATAACCATTTAGTATATTTTTACAGCTCGTTGTTTTTCAATAGTCACATCTTTTTTCTCAAAAATATGTAGCTCTGTCATGCTTCAAGCTAATTCAAATTTTGTTCACAAGAAAACAAATATTTGAGATTTTACCCTATTATAGAGGCAAGAATGATGTACCCACTAAATTCTTACCGTTTACATATCATGCCTATGGAGAGTCTAATGATTAAAAATTGGGGGTTTGTACTGCATCATATTTACTAACTTTTTCCACTTTAACCTTTGCAGGTGCAATGGGACCGGTGTCTATATCAAAAGCTGGCATATTTGTCGGGTTAGGTGGAAGTTATAATTCAGTTAAATTAGATCAAAAAATTGATCTTGTTGGTATTTCTAATGTCTTCAGCGGCTCGACCTTAGTTGCATCTGGAACCGCCGTAGGACCAGCGGTCCCTTTCCATAACATTCAAACGACTTTTTCTCCTGACGCACAAGCAGGATACTTCAGGGATATAGTCGGTACTAATCTGTTTTGGGGTGTTAAATTCGCTTATAAATATTTAGGGGTAACCTTTACTGATTCAAATATTATTGCACCTCAAGCAGGCTCATTTACAATTGTAACTCCTGTTCCTACAGTGAGCTCCATGACTGGGCATGCGCTTATTGGATCTGCTCAGACTGAAATGACCCATGAACTGTTTTTGATGCCTTATATTGGCCAATCATTTAACAACAATGCTTCCGTTTATTTAGGTGCTGGTCCTGCAGTCTTCCATTCAAGATCTACTTTTTACAATGTAACGGGCTATGCAGCGGTTAATGGAGTACCCTCTGATATTACTGGTTCACCCGTCAGTCTTTCTAGTTCCGAATGGCTGTGGGGTGGTGGTGCCCAAATTGGCATACGCTACAATTTAGATCCTACCTGGGTACTTGATTTGAATTATACCTACTTGATTACTTCGCGGGATAAAACCAATTATCAAGTACCATTCGCAAGCACAGTACTTAATTTTACCGATAGCGGAACCATGTTTGGTAGTAATACGCAACGTATCACTGCGCAGGCAGTTTCGCTCACTGTTAACAAGGTATTTTCGCTTTAAGCGAGCAATATTACTCGTTATTGATCGCTTGGTGCTCTCCTCTAATCTATAGAAGGAGAGCAAAATAACTATCCAGTTAAAAT
>NZ_CALJ01000229.1 GCF_000308315.1 Legionella tunisiensis
CTGTCACTTACATGCCTATTTCATTGACCACAACCACTGGAACTTGAGGGGTAATATCCTGGATTGAATGAATTGTCGTTGCATCCACATTAAGCCCAACAAAAGTAAGCGTCGCGCCATTGGCAAAGTTCACATTTAAATCTTGCCCATTATTACTGTTAGAAAATGGATTTTGTTGATCCAGTAAATTGTCCAGATCATTAACATCCTCAACATTGATTACACTTTCAAATTTAAGCATATCCTGCGCCCGATTGAAATTATGAATCGTATTATTGCCTTTTAGTGTTTCAAGATTAAGTAATAAAGTATCTTGATCCGTATCAAATCCCAGATCGATAGTGTTGTTTCCAGATCCTCCATCAACAATATCAGCTCCCTTACCAGCATAAATGGTATCATTTCCTTCTTGCCCGAAGATTTTGTCATTTCCGGAGCCACCCTCAAGAATATCATGCCCTCCAGACCTTGTATTACCATTCGCTAACACTGTTTCCTGAGCTAATTCATGAGTATGATTATTGATATAATCCAGCGTATCAGATCGAGTCCAGTTGTATTGTGCATTGCTTTCCAACTCATCAAAAACTGCCCACCCTGAACCTAGTGGTAAATCAAGTCCCTTATCGCTTGCCAGTTTATCGGTAAAAACTCATCACCAAAAATCAGGTCATTATCACCATAGCCTAGAATATGGTCGCTACCAGCCGCATTTAAGGTAGTAAATGGATTTAATTGCGCTAAAATATCGTTTAAGATAGCGGGTGAATTGGCATTAAAAGCCGTTCCCGTACTGTCAATGCTATTCAGGTAACTGGTAGCGGCAGCATTATCAATGGATACTGCGCGTAATATTCCATGACTTTGTAGCGCATCCACCTCATTAAAGGTATCAGCAATACTTCTTACGTAGTCATTAGAGCCGCCGCTAGAAAACGTAGTACTAGTAACATTCAATGTTTCAAAATCACCATCACTATCGTTATCCACTCGGTATTGCCGTGAACCATCAAGATCCCGTGAGTTAGATTCTGAGATTAGATTATTAAAATCACGTGTTGTCGCACCACCTGCTTCAGTACCATATAAATTTCTAATAAGCACTTCTTCTGTTAAAGAGCCATGACCCATAACAGAATTTTGATTCGTATAATTTGTGGAGTCACCATCCATATAGAATGTGGGTAAACCATCAGTTAAAAAGATGGTTTGTTGGATATCCGCTGCTTCGGCTGAGGTGCTAAACCACTGATGAGTTGCCCCTAAAGCTGCTTCGTAGTTAGTACCTCCTGTTGCTTGCAGACCCGCAATAAAATTAAGAGCGCCTGACAAACCAGCAGCCGTACTAATATCAAAAGTGGCCTGATTATTTACAACTGTACTAAAGGAGGTTAAATGAACATTAATTGTAGCATTCTCTGTATCTGATAGTTGATTTAACAAATTAGCTACTAAATTTTTCATGACAGTTAAACGGGATTGATTATTACCAAAGATTTCACCCATACTGCCGGATGTATCAAGGATAAAGGCTAAATTGGCTACCTTCCCTACAACTTCTACACCGCCAACATCTCCCACTAAAATATCGACTCTTCCATCGCCAGATATTGTGCCTTGCCCACTACCAACTTCATAATTGGGTAAACTATTTCCACTATCATTCGTATTTGTCCCTACTATAAGTACGGGAGGAGAGGTATCATGAGTATTAATAACTAAATTAGCCGAACTATAATCACCATCGCCATCACGAATGGTATAAACAAATTGTTCAGTATTATCTTCCAATGTTTCATAGGATGTATAAGTGTAATCACCATTAGTAAAATCGAATCTTAGACTTCCATGGAATTGTGTGTCTTCAATAAGAACAAAGCGATGACCATTGGCATCAATCGCAGCATCCTCAGCTAAATAAGTAACCCCATTATGCTCTAGGGAAACTACTTTCGGATCTGCTTCACCATCAGCACCATAAGAATCGATTTGCCCATTCGGACTAGGATTTGAGATTACATTACCATTGACAAAATTTGCTTCATTAACGTTATTTAGATTATCAAAGGCCACTGGACCATCATCATCAAAACCAATATTACCTCCCAAATCGAGCACCTTAGAGGATGTGCTGGTATCGCCATCTCCGTCGGTAATGGTTGCCGTAGCTAATAATCCAACTAGCCCATTGTTTAACCAAATTTGCTGGGCAGCGTAATTAGCGTTTGTACCCGGTAAGTCGTGATCGATTTCACGTTGTTGTGTAAGTGTCACTAAACCACTACCAGAGTTAACCCCTAGTGAAAACACGGTATTTGCCCCAGTGACACCCGCTTCCGTTGACGACGTAGAACCGATAATTTCCCCGTCGATGTTGTAGAGATGAATCGCCTGACCATCGGATTTTAAACCGGAATCAACCCCAGAAGCTGCCAGTAAATCAAGGCCATAAGTCCATGCCACAGAACCAGACCCATCCGCACCATAATTAGAGGTTGCATTAAAGGCGGCAGCAAAGGATGCCGTAGCCACATCAAATGCTGTACCGACTGTTTGCGCATCCTGGGTATTCAATAAAATCGTGTTGTTATCCGTTGCTGCCACAGCAATGTTTGGACCGTCGTCGTCAAAAACAACATTGCCCCCTAAATCAACCACCTTGGAATCCGTATTGGTATCGCCATCACCATCGGTGATCGTGGCTGTACCGGTTAATCCCACCAAGCCTGTATTTAAACTGATTTCCTGGGACTCATAGTTCGCACTGGAACCAGGCAAGCCATGATCGATTGCCAGCCATTGCGTGAGGGTCACATCCCCGGTACCCGCATTCACTGCCAGTGAAAACACGGTATTTGCCCCAGTGACACCCGCTTCCGTTGACGACGTAGAACCGATAATTTCCCCGTCGATG
>NZ_CALJ01000228.1 GCF_000308315.1 Legionella tunisiensis
AACAGCTGCGCTTGTACCAGCAATGGTGGGAATATCATTCGTGCCTTGAATTGTCACAGTCACAACTTGACTAGCACTGCCATCACTAGAAACTGCAACGAAACTATCTATTACACTCTGACTAGCTCCCAACGATTGAACCGCAGGATTACTGTTTGAGGCCATATAAGTCCAAGTCCCATCTGCACTTAAAGTAAAAGTACCATAAGTGCCCGCTACAGAGGCTTGGGGTTGATACTCTGACTGATCAGTATCTACATCAGTGATAGTTAATTTGCCGTTTTTAGTTAAATTACCATTGACCACTAGATTATCTTCTTTGACTGTACCAACGCTGATACCTCCAAGAATAGGTATATCATTTATACCCTGAATGGTCACAGTCACAGTACCAGAAGTACCATCTATACTAGCTACTTTAAAGGTTTCACTTATATTTTGATCATCACGTAAATAAGCAAATGATTCCTTTGCCTGATAGGTCCAAATACCATTTTCATCGATGCTAAAAGTTCCATACTTACCTACCACATTCTTCTGAGCAACAAAAATATTGGAAGGATTATCTACATCTTGGCTTAGTAATTTGCCATTAGCGCTTAAGGGAAGTGATGTTTGAGCTAACACAACATTCGCACTACTAATCAATGCTGGAATATTAGTAGCCACTCCTATCGGCGCAATATTTCCCACAGGTATTGCTTCGCCTAAAATATCTTCTTGATTTGGTGGTAAAAGAACATGTGGAGTTTCTGTGGCATTTAATTCTTGAATATTGGCACTAAAAGTATCAAATCCAGCGGTCACGCTTCCAGCTCCATAGGTAGGCTCATAGACAAAAGTACTACCACCGCTACCTAGAACAGGGCCTTCACCCGCTGCAGTTTCCTCGAGAGTTTCAAGTAAAGCTACTGGATCAATGCCATTATCAACCGCCTTTTGCAGCAAATTTTCAATATCTTCTTTAGTACTTTGTGAAAGATTTTTCAAGAGAGGAGAAATACCATCCAAATTAAAAGGGGTATTAACTGTTAGTTTCAAATCTCCCAATCCAATGGCATGAAGAAGTGCATCACCACTCAATAAGAATAGTTGCTCTCCCTTCATTACTTGTGTGCCATTCTTTGCAATGGATAACTGACCGCCCACATCATTTTTAATTAATAGTCCGTTAAGAGAGTCAACAATCCCAGGTACCGTTTTACTCATCTTTAACATCCCCAAAACTGACATTTTCTCTGGGTCGTAATGAACCCGTCGGTATTAAATGTCGCACATCTAATTACCTTATTTTTTATAGTATAGTCTCAAATTGCCCAATATTTGCTCTATTTAAAATCTTATTTGTAATTATTTGGTCAAGAGAGGCTCAATATCACTGAGGTAACGCCCTTGGCCCCATTTTAGATGTATGTTATTTATTGCTTGCCACTGTGTTTCTGTTTCTATTTGCGTTGCAATCACTTGAATATCTAAAGTACAAGCCATTTCATTGAAATAATGAAGTAAAAACTGTTTATTTTGATTTTCAGCGAGATCGTAAATCAAACTACCATGCAATTTTAAATAAGTGATGGGTAGCTCGCTTAGATAATGCATTGGTGAAAAATGTATTCCAACTTGATCAACCCCTACTTTTATATGTAATTTTTGTAGCACTTTTACAAAAGACATCACTTTTTCAAAGTGTGTTAATACGAGCTGTTCATTAAATTCAATAAAGAGATTATTACGCGCTTCAATTGAGAGACTCTCAATTTTCTTAATATAGTCAGTTTGATAGTCTTCGATTGTTACTGTCTCTTGAGTCAAATTTAATGCAATTTTTGTATGACTTAAAAGATCGGCAGCAATAATTTTTGTTAAAACAAATTGATCTATTAAATAAGCAATGCTTGCAGCTTCAGCGATGGGCATAAAATACCCAGCAAAGATTTGCTGCCCCGATTCATTAATGCGGACAAACAATTCCTGATGATAATTTTCTCTGCTAGACGTCACCCATTGAGAAAAAATAGACAGTCTGCCCTCAGATATAGCAGCCATAACACCTTTACTATCAAGGGCTGTTTTATTGGGTATAGCTACATTAGGATCAAACGCTACTCCTTTAGCCTCTTCTCTTGCTTTTTTAGTACTAGATCAGTTTCAGTCAGCAAAGTACTAACAGATTGATGCATAGAATAAGATGCGGCTGCAATAAATACTTTACATACACTATTATTAAATAATTTTCGCACATTTAGATTAAAATTATTGCAATACTTTATAAATAAATCCGGATCATTTTCCCTAATAAGTAACCCAAAATTACTACCACTAATTCGCGCCATACAAAGTATCATTGAGGACGGCCAAAAATTTATACAGGCTTTTGCTACATCCTGAATAATTTTATCTCCTTCTAGATATCCTTGTTTTTTATTTAATAGTTCTAGCCCATCAATGGCCAGGATTACGAGAAAACCAGGTGTAAACTCCTCTTCATTACTTAATAACGCCGTTGTTTGTTGCAAAAAATAACGTCGATTGCCTAAATCAGTTAACGGGTCTTGAAAAGATTGATGACGTAATATTTCTAATTGTTGCATCTGCTCTTGAAATAATCGCTTAATACGCATCACCATTTGATTCATAGCAAGAGTAACTTTTTTAATTCCGGTGTTTTGGGGATAATAGCTTCAATAGGAAACTCCCCTTCACAAATGGCATGAGCCTGATCCCTAACTCGTTTAAGAGGCTTCAGTAGCCACCGAATAAATAAATAAACAACAAACAGGGAAATCAGTGCGAATAAAAGATACCAATAAACCAATCCCACTGCATTATGCCAGAGTGCACTAAAGGCATAATTACTGTTACTTGCTACAAAAACTTCCCCTACCTGATTCCATCCTTGCATCACAA
>NZ_CALJ01000227.1 GCF_000308315.1 Legionella tunisiensis
GGTGGTGAACGCCGCCGTGTCGAAATCGCCCGCGCATTGGCCATTGAACCAACCTTCATTTGCTGGATGAGCCATTCGCCGGTGTTGACCCTATCTCTGTTCTTGATATTAAGAAAATTATTTCCCATTTATGCGACAAAAATATCGGGGTTTTAATTACTGATCACAACGTCCGTGAAACCCTGGATATCTGTGAGCGAGCCTATATCGTGAGCCAAGGCAGAATTCTTTGTGAAGGCTCTCCTGAAACAATCCTTGCCAACCAACAAGTTCGCGCAGTATATTTGGGCGAAGAGTTTTCATTATAATCATGTTGCTTATTATTGATAATTACGACTCTTTTACTTACAACCTCGTACAATACTTTCAATGCCTAGAGCAAGAAGTCAGGGTTTTTGCAAATGATCGAATCTCGATTGAGCATATTAAGCACCTGGATCCTCAATATCTGGTTATTTCCCCCGGCCCTAAAGGCCCAGAACAAGCAGGGATATCCTTAACAATAATTGAACATTTCTATCAACACCTTCCTATTCTGGGAATTTGTTTAGGTCATCAATGTCTAGCGCATTTCTTTGGAGCCTCAATTATTCAGGCACCAGAAATAATGCATGGCAAGAATTCTTTAATTAACCATAACAAACAAGGCTTATTTCGTAATTTGCCTACACCATTCCATGCCACTCGTTACCATTCTTTAGCTGTCGATATTAAAACCCTACCCTCTTGTTTTGCCATTGATGCCTGGGCTGATAATACGATTATGGCTATTAGACATCGTCAATATCCTTTATATGGTCTACAATTTCATCCAGAAGCCATTTTTAAGTGAATATGGCATGCAACTTTTAACTCATTTCTTAGCCTATGAATACCAACAAATTATTTGAGCAATTAATTGCCGGTGAAAATTTAACCACCAAAGAAACACAAGATTTTATGTATGCTTGCATGCAAGGCGAATTAACTGATGTGCAAATCGCTACTTTTTTAGCCCTGATGCGTATGAAAGGTGAAACAGTTGAGGAGTTAACTGCTGCAGCTTCCGTCATGATGAAGCTGGCTCATTGTATTGATTTAGGCAATGATTTACTGGACATAGTGGGTACGGGTGGTGATGGAAAAAACACTTTTAATGTATCAACCGTCAGCAGTTTCGTTGCTGCTGCTGCGGGAGCTCATGTAGCTAAACATGGCAATCGCTCTGTTTCCAGTCGTAGTGGTAGTGCCGATTTGCTCTTACAGGCTGGTTTCGAACTTCATTTAACCGATGCACAGTTACAAGCCTGTATGCAGAAATGCGGAGTCAGTTTTTATTTGCGCCTCATTTTCATCAAGCAGTACAACACGCGAAAACAGCACGTCAACAACTCGGGATACGCACTTTTTTAATTTGCTCGGCCCCCTTATTAATCCGGCTCATGTAAAAAAACAAGTTGTCGGCGTCTGTGCACATCATTTGCTAGAGCCAATAGCCCAAGTACTCGCTAATCTTGGTAGTGAGCGCGCTTTGGTAATCAATTCTCGCGATGGCATGGATGAAGTCAGTATTTCAGCCATGACTGATGTCGTAGAATACCATCAAGGTGAATTCAAACATTGGTGTATTGACCCTAAGGATTATGATTGTTTTCATGCTACTTTGGACGCCATTATTGTCAACTCACCTTCCCAAAGTCTGATGCTTGCTGAAAACGTATTGAATGGTCAATTGGGACCAGCTCGTGATATCGTTTTATTAAACACAGCCGCTGCGCTTTATTGCGCAGGACTTAGTTCCAATTTCAGTGATGCTATAGAAAAGGCTAAGAAAGCGATTGATAGTGGTAAAGCCGCCAAAAAATTTATGCAATTGAAAGAAATAACCCAACAAGTGATAAGACAATGAATAGTATTTTAAAGCGCATAGCCGAACATAAACAGGAAGAAATCGCCCAAGCAAAACGTCTTAAGCCATTAACAAGTTTAAAAACATTGACGCATTACCTGTCCGAGATTTTATTGCTGGTTTACATAAAATCAATCCAGCGATTATTGCAGAAATCAAAAAAGCATCACCCAGCAAAGGAATAATACGCGCTGACTTTGATGTAGCAACTATTGCCCAAATTTATGAAAAAATGGTGCTAGCTGTTTATCTGTCCTTACAGACAGTCAGTTCTTTCAGGGTGATCCGAGTTATTTAGCCATAGCAAAAAACATGCATCCCTACCTGTACTCCGTAAGGATTTTATCATAGATGATTATCAACTCTACGAAAGCCGCGCTCTGGGAGCCGACTGTATTTTGTTGATTGTTGCCATGCTTGATGATTCCCAACTCAATGATTATTGCCAATTAGCTCAAGAACTTGGCATGGCCGTTTTGGTAGAAAGCCATACACTGGCTGAGTTTGAGCGGGCACTAGCTCTTCCTACTCCTTTGATGGGAATCAACAATCGAAGTTTACATACTTTTATTACTGATATCCGAACAAGTCTTGAATTAATTACTCATCTACCTGCAGATAAAACCATGATTAGCGAAAGTGGCATTAATACCAATGAAGATATTAAACTAATGCAAGCTAATGGTATCAATACTTTTTTAATTGGTGAAAGTTTAATGCGCGCGGCAGATATAGGCCATAAACTTCGAGAGCTAATGAGCTAAGCTTGCTGGTTTATAGTATTTGGTAGTGCGTGAAAGCTTATTGATCATGAATCTAATGCACTGCCATCTACCCTAATCCTAACTCAAAATAATAGATGTATCATATTTAACGCGAGTTAAACAAAAACTACTTTTAAATGACTTGATGTTGGGGACATTGACAAATACTCGTCGAATAAACTCATTATAGGCTGTGATATCCTCTACATGAACCATTAATAAATAATCTACTTCTCCAGAAATAAAGTAACATTGCTTCACTTCCTCACACTCATACATTTTTCGTTCAAAATTAGCTAAGAAATCATCCCCCTGCTTTTCTAAAGAGACGCTAACAAAGCTAATAAGATGTTGCTTTACTTTAAATGGATCAATCAATGACACATCATTTGAAATGATCCCGCATTCTCGCAATCGTCGTACCCGCCGCAAACAAGGTGGAGGAGATAAATTAACTAACTCCGCCAATTCTAAATTGGTTAGTTGGTTGTTCTTTTGCAAGAGATTAAGAATTTTTTATCTGTGTCATCCAGGGCCATGATTTCAGCATTTTTGATTTGATCTTCGTTCCTACTTCTATGCGTATTTTTTTCATATATTACTCAAAAAGTAAAAAATTATAAAATTTATGAAACTATAACCAACAAAATTAGAAATTTTTTTTCAGGTGATCATGCTAGCATTTTTTCACTAAATTAGAAAAAAGTCATGGAACTAATAATCCAATCTTGCATTGAGAGCATATACGGCTATGGAATCAATATTTAAAGATCAATAAATAATCATTTGATAAATATAAAGTTCAAATAATCAATGCGAGCTTTGCGTTTAACCTAAGGAGTAATAGAAATGATTGCTAATAATAGTTTGCGGAAGGAAGTAGATGCTATTTTGGATCAAATGATTACGCGTTTTTATGAAGTCGCACCTTTAGGAAAGTATCAAAAAGATTCAGAGCAAATCGATTTAAACTATTTTGTAAGACATACCATTGAAACTGTTTTACGCATACGACACAAACGGATGATTGATGCTCTTGTTATTCACTATTTCGCCAAAAAACAGCCCAGACTAGCCAAATCCTGGGCAAAATATACAGAAGATGAAATGCTCCATGGGTTGATGTTCGCTCGGGATTTGCAAAAACTAGCAGGATTAACCATCGACGAGATCTACGAAAAATATGAACCGCTTTTTGCTACCAAACTTCTGAATGGCTATTTCTATTATACATTGGAGCATGAAGGCCCTCTGGCAGCTATCACCAGTGCTTACTTCCTGGAATATACCACACGTGTGACTCAACCCATCTGGCTAGATAACTTAGAAAAAATTTTTGGGGCAGAAAATCTCATTGGTTCCAGAAGTCATGTGAATCATGATATCCGCGATAATCATAATGATTTTGTCTGGAATGTCTTAACAGCTCTCATAGACCAAGAAGAAGACAAAAAACGCTTCTTTCAACATTTATACCATATTTTTGGCTTATTTTTGGCCTATTTTCAGGATCTATACCAACAGACTTTGGGGAAAAACGTAAGCAATGAAATCAATCAAGTAGCAAATATTGCCGTTATGGAATCCAATAATATCAATGCATAAGAGGGATAACTTATGAATAGTCAAAAAGAATATTATAAATCTGCCGACTTGCACACGGTCTCTCAATCTGCTCATTCGGGAAAGTATCTGTCCTTGACAAATACGACTATACAATCCGTTGTAACCAGCATATTGGGTTGCGGTCATTCTGATATGATCTCTTTTTGTCAAGTTAAAACTGCTGATGAGTTTGAGTATTTAGGGCGTTTCCGGCTGAAGAGTTACTCCCTTAAAAAAGCATATATGATAGCGGAACTTGATGAGAACGGACTAGACGCGTTTGATAACAGATCGACTATTTACGCTGCATGGTTTGAAAATGAAATTGTTGCGACAATAAGGCTTACTTCTGCTCCCTTTGAAAGTTCTCAATTGATTGATTCGGACAGATTAGTCACTTTCCTTGGTGAGAATTATGCCTTGCACTATCTGGAGTGGTCACGCCTAATCATTACTCATCATTCAACTCTTCCACGACTGCTTCCCGCTATTATTATATACGCAGGATTACAAACTATAGCGTCAGGGCATTACCAGCACTACTTTGGTTATTGCACACCAATCATCAAAAAACTGTTTCCCGTTTTCTAATTTCAAGTAGCTTTTTGCAATTTACTATCCCGTGTCGCAGTGAAAATATTTATCATTTGATAAAAGGCAATTTTCTAGAAGATTTTTTCATCTGATAAACAAAGAGAGCTCAATCTTGCAAAATTAAAATTGATGTAATCTTAGGAGAATATAGAGTGGCCTCACCTTATCCCTGGCATTATACTCTGCGCTGGCCTCTATATTATAATTGGCCATCAATCCGCAACCATACTCATCTAGAATCAGCTCCTGATCAACATCAATTTCTTGATGCAAAACCAGATGACATTAGCTTGCTCTTTTGTGGTGATATTATGGTTCAGCCTGGCGACCGTATTCCCGAACTACATCATGAGCTATGCGATCTGATTCACTCGGTTGATTTATTCATAGGAAATTGTGAATCACCACTCAACAGCCATCATTTGAATTCACATGCAAAATACAGATTTGTATTCAATATGCCAAGAGAGTATCTGGCCGGTATTCTCAAGCAAACCGGCTTGTCGCCGGCACAATGTCTTCTTTCTATGGCAAACAATCATACCGGCGATCAGACTTATCAAGCTTGTTTGAACACCTTCGATTTTTTGAATGACATGGGTATTATTCCTCTAGGGCGATATGAAAAGAAAGCCACCTGTTCGTGTAATAGAAGTCAAAGGATTGCGGCTGGGTTTCACTGCCTGGACTGAATGGATGAATCGTGAAATTTTTCCTCTACAAGACCCCGGAGCGTTTCGAGGTGAGCACATCAAACGTTGTGATTGGAACTTACTCAAATATTCGGTTGGTATTGATTATCTATTTGGCATTCCTCATTGGGAATTTGAATTTCAACATTTCCCCCGTCAAGGAACTCGAAATATGGCAAGCACCTTGATCAATCGTTCAGGAATAGATTTCCTGGTGGGATCTCACCCTCACGTACTGCAACCAGTTGAATGGTTTAGTCATGGCATTTGTGCTTACAGCCTCGGTAATTTTTGCGGTCTTGGTCATGCATGGCCGGTTAAGCTGATTTCTTTATTGGAGGTAAAACTCAGACTTGCTCAACAACAGGTACACTTGGTAAGTTACAAAATGCATTACTTTTTCCAGAAACATGAGAGAAATAGAGTAAGTATTATCCCACTTATTCAAGCGCCGCCTAAGACGAGAGAAAAACTAAAATACCGGATTAAGCAACTTTTTCAAAACAATGCCATGACACCATCAACCTTCTGAGGAAATGTAATTTTATTGTCAATATTCATGCAGGCCAAGATTAAATACTACTCTTTCACCACTAAAAATGAGTTATTCTCTCATTTATTTGTCTTACTGTGCTAAATTTAGCATAATGCAACCCCATTTTTTATGGCTGAGAGCCCATGGTAAATAATAAAATAACAGTTGCTCTTTTGAAACAACTAGTCAACAAGGCGGAGCTCAATCAAGATGGCGACACCGCGAATTACATACCTGAATTAGCGAATGTGAACAAAGAGTTAACTGCTGTAGCGGTTAAACTTTTAAGCGGTGAATCATTCTTTTATAGCAACCTGCCTCTATCGCCGGTAACTCTACAAAGTACAGGCAAAATGATTCCACTTATTGGCCTTTTAGAGGAATTCGGTGCAGAACAGCTTTTTGAATGGGTTAAAGTTGAACCTTCCGGTGATGATTTTGCATCGATTACACGTCTCGAACGCTTTGGCCCCAAACCCTCTAACCCAATGCTAAATGCTGGTGCAATTACTCTTTGTTCTCATATACCTGGCTTAGGAGAGCAGAAATTTGCCTGGCTGGAACACTGGGTACAGAAACTATTTAATCAACGCTTGAGTATCAACCCCTTAGTATTTGCATCAGAAAAAGAACCGGCGATCGTAATCGTTCCATGGCATATTTACTTCAAAGCAGGAACAATTTGGGAACCGGCGTTAACGAAACGCTTGATTTATATTTTACCCTTTGCTCTTACGAAGCAATGCTCGAACAGATGCTCTATTTACCGACTATCTTAGCCAATGCAGGAAAAGATCCTCAGGATGGGACACAAATTATTTCACTTGAAACATGTAAAATTACGCTCGCTATCATGGCAACCTGTGGTTTATATGATGAGACTGGAACACATATGGTTCGTACCGGTATGCCTGCTAAAAGTGGTGTTTCAGGATATACTATTGCAGTAGCTCCTGCTAAAGCAGGTATTGTAGTACTTAGTCCTCGAGTTAATGCTAAAGGTAATAGTATTCGTGGTGAAATTATCTTGGAAAATTTATCAAAAACTATGGAATGGCATTTTGCAGTTCCCTAAACTGTTAAAGTAACCATTTAATCATCTGATAAAGGCTCTGGTGTATGCACTGGCTCTGGTTCAGGATCATTAGCTGGACCTGGTTCAGGAGAATTATCAGGGCCTGGCTCTACGAAATCAGGCAACATGGGTTCCTCCAAAGGAGTAGAAGGTATTTCTTCAGGTTGACTTTCATACTTCATAATATTTCTCCTTATAAAGTCCATCCTGTCCTTTAAGGTTGAAACGCCTACTTATCTTAGTGCACTACTGTAGTAGGCGGTGGAATTTCTGGTAAGGCGGCTGTCGGACTCGCTCCCACAACCTGAACATGAGCAACCTCCGTTCCATTAGAGAACTCAAAAAGCTTACCACCACCATGTGCTGCGTCAACATTACCAACTTCATTCCAGGTTTGGGTAGATGTTTTTTCAATATTGACTGTATCATGCTGTTGACCATCACCATCCCCACGAATTTTCAGAACATGATCATAAGTGACACCATTTACCTCCACACTCAAATCACTGTTATGTGAAAGTTTTAATGCCGCATCCAAATCAAGGTGCACATCATTTTTACCATTACCAACCATATCGATCACTTCCCAACCACCATGAGCAAAATGTTCTTTAATTTCATTAGTACTTAATCCCATGCTATTTTCATTAAATTTCAAGGCATCAATACCATGGCCGCCAGCTACTGCTCCCATATGCGATAAATCCTCAGGAATTAATAAATTCTCAGAATTATTACTAAGAACTTTTTCATGCTCATTACTAAAATCAAATAAATTGATATTTAAAGGATCCGAAGTGACTGTTACTGTAAAGTTTCCTGAAACGGAATCTCCATCTCCATCAATAGCAGTAAATTGGAAAGGCAAATCCGTCGTTTTATCGCCTTCAATATCAAACTCAACTCCAGAAACTCGGAAATGCTTGTTATTTGCACTGTAAAAACTGGAATTATTTTCAAGTTCTACACGATCAAGGTATTGATTGGCTGCCACAGGAATATCAATACTGGTGCTTGTTCCATCAGGTAAATTGGCAGTACCTGTAGCAGTTGTTCCATCGGTATAATAAGCAGTCCATTTATAAAAAACATCCACAGAGCCTGTAGCGACAAGATCCAGAGTCATTCCAGTAGCATTATTTGCTACTCCATCAAGACCTGTATTGTCAAAATCAAAAATTAATTTTTCACCTCTATTAACCACAGTATTGGCCGAGCTTCCGGAACCTCCAGTAACACCTAAGCCAGTACTAGTTAAAATTACGTTACCATTACCTCCACTTGCTGTGATCTTCATTTCCCAATCGCTTCCAGCAGAAGTAGAAAGTGCACCAAATGTATTATTTACGTAATAAGCACTCGCATTACCTGAACCAGTAATAGTTGGCGTGTAGGCAATGTTAATGGGATCAAGCGGTTGATGAAGAGTAAAGTTGTAGGTACCATCCGGCCCATCTGTCGACAACACAAATACTACATTTGAACCAGCCATTGCAGTAATCGTTGAGCCAGATACATTATAGGTTACATCGACTCCTCCTGAAGTTAAGCCCTCTAAAGGCGTGCCATTTAGATGGATCACTCCACCCTGAGAATCTCCCCCCATATCAGCCAACACACCATCAATTTCAGCACCAGCAATATTTTGTGTGACTCCATCGACTATATTTACTACTGGAACATCATCAACAGGATACACAACAACATTAATGCTAATAGTATTGCTTGCCTGATCACTATTTGCTGTTTCCGTTGCCGTGGCAGTCACCTGCAATGAAAAATTACCATTGAAATCATGTGGAGGAAGAATTGTTAATGCATTCAGATTCCAACCAGTGATATCAACCGAAGTATTTCCCACAGAACTAGTAAAAGTATGTGTACCATCGCTGAGTACAGCGCCAACAGGAATATTACTTAGTTTGAGTGCTAACACTTCAGAGCCATCTGTATCTACTAATGAAGCATTAATATGTGATAGTGGAATAACCGTATCTTCACTACCTTCATTATAAGAATAGGCTTGATAAAAACCATCAGGCTTAAGTTCTGAAAGCCTTATATTGGCGGCACTAACATCATCCGCATCTTGAAATAATTTGAAATTCACTGAACTTAAATCTTTAACCACACCACCATTATCACGCAGATTAACGTCATAATTACCTGGCCCATCGGAATTATTATGGTAAATGGATAACAAATAATAACCCGTTGTAGCAGGCACAAAATTACCACTGAACACACCTTGGCTATCTCCCCACGTAGCTTGAGCTACAACGCTATTACCTACTACAATACGGATACTATCATCACCAGATCCACTAAATGTATAGGTATGACCCGCTTCTAAATAAATAAGTCCTGAAATTTTTGATGCTGTTCCTTGCGTAACATCATTTGTACCCGGCTGCTGAACATTCTGTATACTAGTCGTAGAATTTGGGTTTAAGAGAGTAGCCTCTATAACAGCTTGTAACACATTTGGCGGAGCTCCAGCTCCATTTGTTGTCAAACCCAAGACATTATTAGTCCACGTTTCTTTTATCAGGCCTGTACTAATGGGTACTGAAGTCGTCGGCGCAGTTAATCCAAGGTTAGGTTTATCAGCAACTGGAGTAACATTAAGTTGTAACGAAGCTGTTGCAGAACCACCTTGTCCATCACTAACCGTATAACCTACAGATGGCACTGAGCCACTCCAATTCGTTACAGGCGTAAAACTATAAACGCCATTTGTTGCGATACTAAGTGTCCCCACACCGGTTATTGTTGCTGTAGTACCAGCAATATACGAGGTATTGTTGATTGAGAAAGAAGTTACTGCTAAAACACCACCATCCACATCCTGATCATTGCTCAAAACATTGCCCGTAATGGTTGTATCTTCATTAGCCGTTTTAGTGTCATTGGTTAAAATAGGAACCTCGTTAGTACCTTG
>NZ_CALJ01000226.1 GCF_000308315.1 Legionella tunisiensis
GTTCGTCTGGCATCATCTGTGCAGCTCCTCGTAAACCGACTGCCTCCAATTTCATCAAAACAATGTCACGCAACATCGCTGCGTTCAAATTGGTGTGTTCACGCAATGGGAAGGCAACGTTATCAAAAACCGATAAATGAGTAAAAAGAGCGCTGCTTTGAAACAATAACCCCATTTTTCGCCTGGCTAAATACAAAGCCTTTCGTGAAAGTTGATGAATATTAACACCATCTACTAGAATTTCCCCAGCCTCTGGCTGTAATTGTGCCCCAATCAAGCGTAACAACGTTGTTTTACCACTGCCACTTGGTCCCATAATTGCCGTGATTTTGCCTCGTTGAACTGCCAGGTCAACACCAGCAAAAATATGGCGAGACCCTCGCGTAAAGGTAAGATTGGTGATTTGCACCAAATTATCCTGCATATAATTTTTATTCCGGATCCAAATAGAAGACGATTATATACCTGATAAGAGTCATTTTGCGAATTTAAAACGCTACCAACAGCATCTAATTTGCAGAACTCGTGCAAAAATGAGAAATAGCCAATATAAACAATTAAATTTTTATTTTTAAGTCTAAAAATATTAGTGTAGAGTACTGCTGCCTAAGCTCTCAGGACATTATTTTCCACTTAAGTTAAGGACAAATCTGAGCTTAATGGCAAAGGTATTGTAGCAATTACATCCAACTGACGATTTACTTCTCGCAACTCAGTCACTGTGCTCGCTTTTTCAATTTTTGTAATAATACTAAGAATACTTTCTATGTTTTCTGAATCAGTTCTTTTTCCGGAGAAAAATTGTGGGCCTTGTCGTCCTAATAAAGATTTACATTGTTCTATCATCATTTTTAAATCTATTTTTTGCTGTAAAAAATTATCAATTATTGTGGTATACGGTATAGGTTCACCTTGATTATAAAAAGAATTTTTCAATAGCAAATAGAGCTTGTAATAAAGCATTTGCTCTATAACTCGAACTTCCAACTTATCGACAGCGGGTTGCCTTCTTGAGGTCGTTTTCTCGCTCTGATGAAAAGCATTCCATTCATTAATACAAATTTCAATGTCAGTCAATAATTTCAAGGTGAGCTCTGGTTGATTATATTTACCAAATTTTGCGAAAATTTCGACCGTACTATTGAGCTTAAGCGTGAGCTGTGAAGGTCGATTATAAAAAATCGTACTCTGCTCTAACCATCTGGCAAGTTCATCATTAATATTAGTCTGCAACTGAACAATAACATACAGCTCGGGAGCGTGCTCTTTTAAATTGACAAAATTTAGCGCTCTAAAATCCACTTTATTATGAAAACAATAGTCGACCGACATCGCCATTAACCAAGTACACTTCATTGGGATATAGCTCCGCTTATTGCTATCTGCTGTTGGCTGGTAATAAGGGAGTTCCGTCAAATTATTTATAATTCCAAGGTTTTCAAAGAAAGACAGTGCAAGCGACGTTTGCTCATAATCGGGCATAAAATGGCCACTAGCCCCATCAATCATGATGATTTTTCCCTCTATAACTTTGATTTGCCCAGCCATGAATAAATTGATATGAGTATAGGAATCTGCATAAGAAGGATGCAGAATAGCTTCACTAGCAAAAAATGAAGTGCGCTCTGGAGCAAGACTGCGGCCCATAAACATGCCACCATTTATGTGTAGTGTATAAATGGCAGTCTTGGGAAAATCTTCCGGACGTTGCCAAAAGCTATCATAAGCCTTAATGGATAATTGTTCGGTACTAGCATAACTAAAGGTAAGATGTCGATTATCGCCTTTATCAAGAGTTTGTAATTTCAACAAATTAGTCTTGTGTGGTATGACTCGAAACTCCTCAAGCTCCTCTTTACTGTGCTGAGTCGTTTCTACCTTTGTACGAAATGTATAAATGACCTCATTACCTGTATCCTTTCCACCATAAGGTAATAAATTCTTACTCGTCTTTAACTTAGCGTAAAATTTTGCAAAATATATTTTTACTTGTTCTGCGGGATTTTCTTTTATTCGTTCATAAAGTGTCAAAGGATCGTTAGAAACATCACCAGGGTCTGGTCGCGGCCAAGGCATAAAAAATGGATCAAATTACTCCTACCAATACGCGAGCAGCAATTTTTTCTCTTATTACAGCTATATTCTCTTCGTCAATAATATGACCAATAACATCTAAGACTGTTGCCTTTAATTCTACATAGTTCTTATGATCTGCAGTATGCTCATCACAATAATGCAAAAGCTCAATTAAGCTATCAAAGCGCTCATAGATAGTTTGAGCGTTATAAATCGCTCTCAAATAATTCTCGACATTCCGATCAGGGTGATGTTTTGATTTTTTAAGCCAATCATTGACTGATTGCAAAACTGGGAAAGTCATTTTTGATCATTTTATGGCCAATATAGAAAAATATAGCCCATCGAGAGAGCTTTCGCCTGCTCTGCTCTAATAATCGATGATTAGTAGATTAAGCTTATAGACGCTACGAAAAAAGTTTAGGAGCGCTAGCCAGTTCCGCAGCATTATTTTTAAAATGGCAGGGTGCTTAGCTTTTTTACCTATAAAGAAGAAAATTACTGTGTTAAACTTGGCCTTCTTCTTGATAGCATCGCATTGAGAATACATGAATTTTTGCAAATTAGGCCTTGCGGTCATTGAAACTGAAGCTCAGGCAGTGCTTGAACTAACACAACGCATTGATGAGCGCTTTGAAACAGCCTGCGAGCTTTTATTAGCCTGTAAAGGTCGCGTGGTAGTGACTGGTATGGGAAAATCAGGCCATATTGCACATAAAATTGCCGCCACGCTTTCGAGTACCGGTACACCCGCTTTTTTCATGCATCCCGGTGAAGCCAGCCATGGCGATTTAGGTATGATTACCAGACAGGATATCGTCGTTGCAATTTCAAATTCTGGATTTACTAACGAAATTGTTACCTTACTCCCCCCTGCTTAAACGTCTTGAAGTACCTTTAATTACATTGACAGGCAATGATGATTCAACTTTGGCCAAGGCTGCCAATGTCAATTTAGACATTAGCATCCGTCAGGAAGCTTGTCCTTTAGGTCTAGCCCCCACCACAAGTACCACGGTTTCTTTAGTGATGGGAGATGCTTTGGCTATCGCTTTGCTACAGGCTCGCGGCTTTAGTGCCGAAGATTTTGCGTTATCGCATCCTGGCGGCGCTCTGGGCAGACGTCTTTTACTGCGTATTGACGAATTATGCCATCATGGGGATGAATTACCTTTGGTTCATGAGCAGGCCACTATCAGTGAAGCTTTGATTGAAGTTACAGCAAAAAAATTAGGAATGACCTGTGTCGTTGATAGCCATGGTAATTTATCAGGCGTCTATACTGACGGCGACGTAAGACGTACATTGACTCAAAATTTTGACATCAATACGACGCCATTGGCCAGTGTTATGAGTAGGAACTGTAAGACAATCAAAAAAGGAACATTGGCAGCAGAAGCGCTGGCAATTATGCAAAAATACAGCATTACCTCTTTGGTTGTTGTTGATGATGATAGCAAACCAGTAGCGGTTATCCATTTACATGATCTGCTGCGGGCTGGTGTTTTTTAAGGTAAAAAATGAATGATCTAATAGAAAAAGCAAAATATATCAAATGCTTAATTTGTGATGTTGATGGCGTTTTGACTGATGGCCTTCTTCATATAGATAACTTAGGCAATGAATTAAAATCCTTTCATGTACAAGATGGAATGGGCTTAAAATTACTCATGGCTGCTGACATCGTGGTAGCCGTTATTACTACCTCGCAAAATGCCGTTATTGATCACCGCATGAAACAGTTAGGAATTTTGCATTATTTTACAGGACAGGTAGATAAACGAGAGGCATTTGAGCAGTTAAAATTACGCCTAGGTTTAAGTAACAAAGAAATTGCCTACATAGGAGACGACCTACCCGATTTAGCTATTATTCAACAGGTAGGCTTGGGAGTTGCCGTTGCAAATGCGGTGCGTCAAGTAAAAGAATTTGCAGCCTGGCAAACTGAACAACAAGGCGGACGTGGCGCTGTTCGTGAGGTTTGCGAATTGATTCTAAACGCGCAAAACAAACAAGAGCTCGCACTAACCAGGTACCTCGCGTCATGAATGCAGCCAAACAAGCTGCATGGCTATTTTGTGTATTAATAGCGTTGGCATGTTCCGGTTGGTATTTTGCAAGCTCTACACCAGTCGCTAAACTTGATGATAAAGCCCTTTCTAATGCGGCAGATACGATTATCACAAATTTGACTGTACGCCGTTTTGACGAGACTGGAAAATTAGTCAATTATTTAAAAACGCCAGAATTACAGCATATCCCGAGCCATAATACCCATTTATTGCAATCGCCTTATATTGTTATCACTCAAACCAACCAGGCACCTTGGGAAATTAAATCCGAGCGAGCTAAAGCAATCCATGGCGGCCAACAAATTACTTTTATTCATAATGTAATCATTCATCAAAATAAAAGTACGCATAACCAGGAAAGTACAATGAAAACAGAAGAACTTACCTATTTTCCTAAAAACAAGCTAGCCACTACCGAAAAAGCAGTACGTTTTGAGCAACCAGGCAGCATTGTTCTCGCAAAAGGAATGAAAGCCTATCTAGCCGATAAGCGAGTACAATTATTAAGTAAAGCACGGGCTACTTATGAACCCAAACATGCCTAAGAGCGGGCTATTAAAATGTTTTGTTCTGTTGATATTGATCTTAGCCAGCAACCTTAGTTTGGCAATGCCTGATGATCGTGAAAAACTGGTTGAATTATCAGCTGATTCCGCTGATCTCAATCAACAAACCCATCGAGGTGAATATGTTGGAGAGGTCCAATTCGATCAAGGGACTACTCATTTACGAGCAGCAAAAGCGATTACTGAGGGTGATAAATACAACAAATTAATTTTTGCTGTTGCCGAAGGTAATGACAAAGGACAGGCTCATTATTGGACACAGACTGCAATAGATAAACCCTTATTACATGCATATGCTGATATCATCCGTTATTATCCAAACCGGCATCTAATTGAGTTGATCGGTAATGCCCGTGTATCACAAGGTGATAACTCGTTTGCAGCACCTAAAATTAGTTACGACACTCTCAAACAGCATGTAGTCTCTAAAAGTGATGGTAAGACACGCACGACAATTATCATTCATCCTGGAAAACAATCATGAGTGAATTGTCAGCAAGAAACTTAAAAAATCATTTAAAACCCGTACTGTTGTTAATGATGTCAGCATTAATATTCGTCGTGGTGAATGTGTCGGTTTATTGGGACCCAATGGAGCAGGAAAAACAACCTGTTTTTATATGATCGTTGGCCTACAATCCTGTGATGAAGGTCAAATCATCCTTGATGGCAGAGATGTTACCAAAGCCCCGATGCACCAACGAGCACGATTAGGTATAGGTTATCTACCCCAAGAAGCATCAGTATTTCGTAAAATGACCGTATCAGACAATATCTTGGCTATATTGCAATTACGTCATGATCTGGATGAGCAAACACGACAAGAAAACTAGAGCAATTGATGCATGAGTTCCATATTTCTCATTTACAAAAAAGTTTAGGAATGAGTTTATCAGG
>NZ_CALJ01000225.1 GCF_000308315.1 Legionella tunisiensis
AATGAAGCCTACGAACGAGGAATTTTATGTCATCGTTGATTGGCATATTTTGAAATCCTAGGCGATCCAAACTACAATTTAACCCACGCTAAAAAAATTCTTCACCGATATTGCTACAGCCCACAAAGATAAAAAAATCTTCTCTATGAAATTGCCAATGAGCCCAATGGAGTAAGTTGGGTAACAATAAAGAACTATGCTGATCAATTGATTCCTGTAATTCGGGCAATTGATGCCAATGCCCCTATCCTTATTGGTACCCGTGGCTGGAGTTCACTCGGTGTCTCTGAGGGTAGTACTTATCAGGAAATTGTTAACAATCCTGTCCAATTTACAAATATAATGTACACTTTCCATTTTTATGCTGCCTCCCACAGAGATGAGTATTTAAGCGCTTTGGATAACGCTTCTCAGGTACTCCCTATCTTTGTAACCGAGTTTGGTACACAAACCTACAGCGGTGATGGAGCAAATGATTTTGTTATGTCTGATCGATATATGCAGCTTATGGCAACAAGAAAAATTGGTTGGACAAACTGGAATTACTCCGATGATTTTCGTTCTGGAGCTATCTGGAAAACGAATAGCTGCGCAACCGGCTCCTGGGGAGATAACAATTTAAAGCCAGCGGGAGTTTATATTAGAAATAAAATAGGAATGTAAGCCAAGCCTCTGGCCTGAGGGCCCCAGGCCTAGACATGATTCTAATAAGGAATTATCGGCTGCCGATATTTAAGCTGCAGGCCTCACACCATAACGTAGCATACGCGCTGCGGCTTTGATACCTTGCATACCTACCCCCCCATCACTCCTGTCACGGAAATACTTCCATTTGAAGTAAGGTAAACAGGTGGAATTCCTGCTGCGGAACCCCAAGAGGTTGCGCTATTAGTCATTGCTGGTGAAGCATTTCCTGTAATAATGAGTGCTATGTTGGCCGCAGGAGTTGTGGGAGCAATAAACGTGGTTGGTGCAGTAGCAAGTGTTGGCGGGACAGGATTAGCAGTACTATCGTATTGAATAACGCCACTCGTTGTTTTCAAGGCGGAGACATCTACACTGACTATATTCGTGCATTTTGTTGACGAATGAGTATTCGCACTATTCCAGGGTACGACTACTACCCCACCATAAGCTAAAGACGAAGTCGTTGAGCAAATTCCTGTAGAGTCATAGACTTGCACTTTCACATTCGAAGCGGAACCACCTAAACTGCCATTAACAACCACCCCAAGGGAATTGATTAATATTAATTGTCCACTTGCAGCAAAAAGAGAACCTGCTAAACCAAGCGATAAAACGACGGTTAACAAGACTAATGCGCTTTTAAGCGTCATCTGTTTGCCAATGCTCCAATCCATAGCTGATACCATCCTTTATAATTAATAGTAAGTCCCTACTTAAAAATATAATTAACACACCCTTACACGCTTTACAAATCCTATTATTTGGCCTTTATACAGCACTGAGAAACCACGTTCTGCAACAGGTTTGGAATAAGTAGACTTATCGTTTAATCTCACTGCATAAGAGCTTTATTTACCATTTTAAGGAATGAAATGATTATTCTTTTTCAAAGGATTAATTGTTGGTATTGCAATTGCGGCACCTGTTGGTCCAATCGGTATATTGTGTATCCAACGCTCTCTCCATAATGGTTTTCAAATTGGACTCATGAGTGGTTTGGGTGCGGCATTAGCTGATAGCGTTTATGGATTAATTGCAGGACTTGGTTTAACGGTACTTTCTTCTTTTTTGCTCACTCAACAATTTTGGATACGCTTGATAGGTGGGCTATTTTTGCTTTATTTTGGAATCAAACTTTTTCTCACAGATCCCTATGAACAAACAACCAGAGACAAAGAACGCTCTCCCTTGCATGCCCTTGCTACCACCTTTTTCTTGACCTTAACGAATCCAGCAACCATTTTATCCTTTATGGCTATATTTGCAGGTTTAGGTTTGGGCAGTACAGCAACTGACTTCATACACGCCCTTATACTAGTATTGGGGATAACAACTGGCTCAACACTTTGGTGGTTATTACTCAGTAGTTTCGTAGCCTTTAAATTGCGCCATCGCCTTAGCCCTAAAGTGATGCACTATATCAATCGCTTCTCTGGCATTATTATTTTATTTTTGGTGTTTTTGCTTTATCAATGTGCTAAACAGAAAGGAGTAATTAAACAGGATTAGAGCTATCAATAAAATGATGTTGCAATTTAAAGTGCTCTGCCAGATGGTTACCCAGGGCTTGTATCCCATCACGCTCAGTAGCATGGTGACCGCAAGCAAAATAATGAATCCCTAATTCTTGTGCCTGATAGTAAGTACGTTCGGAAATTTCACCGCTTAAATAAGCATCAACCCCAAGGGCATTGGCTTCTTCAATCAAATCCTGTGCAGCACCACTGCACCAGGCTATGCGTCGAATAGGTTTATCCATACCAGGAATATAAAAAGGCTCTCTGCCTAATTTTGCCTGTAATTCAGCTAAAAATTCTTTTGCCGTTTTCCCCCGCTTTAACGAACCAGACCATAGTAAATTGGGTGTTTTACCTACCTGGTGCATGGTGATTGAATTACAATCGAAAAGTTTCGCCAGGCAAGCATTGTTACCTAGCTCTGGATGGCAATCAAGAGGCAAATGGTAAGCGAATAAGGTGATATTATGAATGAGTAATTTAGCAATACGCTGGCGCTTAATGCCAGTTATCACGGCATCCTCGCCTCGCCAGAAGTAACCATGATGCACAAGCAACGCATCTGCCTGCAATGCCACAGCTTGCTCAATAACGGCGGCTGAAGCAGTAACAGCCGTACAAATTCGCGCGATCTTATCGCTACCCTCAATCTGCACACCATTGGGCGCATAATCATTAAAATTAGCACAAGCCAATAGAGTATGCAGATAAGAGGCTAATTCATTACGGGCTATCACCGCACTGAAATCCTCTTAATATCAGCACCCAACATCGATAATTTTTCTTCAATACGTTCATAACCTCTATCAACATGGTAAACACGCTCCACATTGGTTTCCCCTTCCGCAGCCAGGCCGGCCAAAATAAGGCTTGCAGAGGCTCGTAGATCAGTAGCCATAACTGGAGCTCCGGTTAATTTTCTACGCCAGTTACCATTGCTGTATTGCCATTTAAATGAATTTGAGCCCCCATACGCTGTAATTCCTGTACATGCATAAAACGATTTTCAAAAATATTCTCAATCACTGAAGAAGAACCTTCAGCAATGGTATTCAAAGCCATGAATTGTGCTTGCATATCAGTAGGAAAGGCCGGATAAGGGGCTGTGGATATATTGACCGCTTGAGGACGCAAACCATGCATATCCAAAGTTACCCAATCCTCTCCTATCGCCAATTCAGCACCTGCTTCTTCAAATTTACAAAGCATGGACAATAAATTATCTGGTTTTACACGACGTACAGTGACTCTACCACGTGTCAGTGCGCCAGCAGTAAGATAGGTACCTGCTTCAATACGATCAGGCATAACTGCATATCGACCGCCAGTGAGTGAGCTTACCCCTTCTACTTCAATAGTTGCAGTCCCAGCACCAGAAATTTTTGCCCCCATTTGAGTAAGGAAATTTGCTAAATCAACAACTTCTGGCTCACGAGCCGCATTTTTGATGAGTGTTTTACCTTCTGCAAGAACAGCCGCCATGAGGACATTTTCAGTACCTGTTACAGTCACAGTATCAAAAACCAAAGGCTTACCCTGTAAACGCCCCTTTTTACAACGCGCCTTGATAAAACCATTTTTCACAGAAATATCAGCACCCATTGCCTTAAGCGCTTTAAGATGTAAATCCACTGGACGGGTACCAATTGCACAGCCACCTGGAAGTGAAACATCAGCTTGGCCAAAACGAGCCAGTAAGGGTCCTAACACCAAAATAGAAGCACGCATAGTTTTCACGAGCTCATAGGGAGCAACATAATTATCAACATGCGAAGCATCCACTTGCACATTCATTTTTTCATCAACAGTTAATTGCGCACCCAATTGCCCCAAGAGTTCCATCATGGTAGTAACATCTCGAAGATGAGGCACGTTAGCGATCGTCACATTATCAGTAGCAAGGAGTGTTGCAGCCATGATTGGTAAAGCCGAATTTTTTGCACCAGAGATCATGACTTCGCCATTTAAAGCTTTACCGCCGTTTATTATCAACTTATCCATGACTTTTCTCCCACTCTTCCTTTGTCCAAGTCTGCATACTAAGTGCATGTAGACTGCCGGTCGTAATATAATCCCTCAGCTTTGAATAAACCCATTGCTGTCTAGCTACCTTTGATTTGTCGAGGAATGCATTAGACACAATAGTTAACTGATAATGATAACCATCCCCCTCAACCTTAACAAAATCAACTTCGCCTGTTTCCACAAGGCGACGCTCCAATTCTTCATTACTTACCATACAACTTCTCACTCTGAGTATTCTTTACTACAAGGGTCTGTTACATTTCTACTATCAAGCCATCAGCACTCAAGCTAGCGACATGTAAACAGCCTATCATTTACGGTGCCAATATCCCGTTAACTCCACAAAATTCGGCCAAAACATGAATAATTTTTGGCATATTTTCCATTTTGCAAGTTTTGTTTTTCTCTCTACAAAGCCTTTCTGCTTCAATCAATAAAGCAAGACCTGCACTATCACAATGAACCACCTCACTTAAATCAATCTTTAAAATAGCCTCCGCATGTTCCCGGCAATATTTATATAAGCGCTCGCAGTCCGTTTGCACTGTAGAAAAGGTCATTTCTGACGACGGTTTAAAAGATTGTGTTTGCACTTAAGCCGCCTTTTTAACAGTACTGCGTTGGTTCATTTGTTTTATTAAATCTTGCATGCTTGAACTTCGTAATGCTTCAGCAAATTGTGAGCGGAAGCTTTGTAATAAACTGACTCCCTCTACACTTAAATCATAGATCTTCCACGTCCCATTTTTAGACACCAGACTATAACTTAACGGAATATTTTGTCCATTTGAGCGTACAATCACACTGTTTACACGAAGAAAACGACTTGATAATGAACCTCTTATAGGTAGAAATTTTACTGTTTCATCTGTGTATTCAGCTAAAGGAGTTGCATAGGTACGAATAACCAATTGCGTAAATGCAGTAGCAAATTGCTTCCTCTCGCTTGCAGACGTTTTATTCCAAGCTTGGCGGCCTAACACGGAGCGCGACATGCCACTGACATCGACGTTAGGTAATAAATAGCGCTGGACAGCTTGATGAATCACTTGGGGATTATTTTTTAAGCTCGCTTTATTTTGCTTGAGGGTAGCAATAATTTGATTAGCAGTATCTTCAAGCATAGGTAAAGGCGATGATTGTGCCCACAATATTTGAGATATCGCTACAGAGGCAACTAAGACGATTGATTTTATTACATTCATAATTCACCTATTTCTTAATATTGAATAAAAGCTGACCAATTAGATTTTCAAGAATGACAGCTTCTTGTGTTTTTGCAATAACGTCCCCTTCACGCAAATAAGGATGATCCTTATTTTCCTCATCATCAAAACCCGGGACAATACTGATGTAATTAGAACCAATCAAGCCCTCAGTCAAAATACGTGCTGACGAATCTTCAAACGGTATTGGTTTATCACTTCGCAATAACATGGTTACCTTGGCATTCAATTCACCGGGTTGCAATTCAATATGAGTCACCTCACCTATACGCACACCAGCAACTGTGACCGGCGCTCTAACCTTGAGACCACCTATATCAGTAAACTCCGCTGTTACATGATAGCCTTTGCTTGATGCCAAATTAGAAATACCACTCACTTTCATCACGAGAATAAGTAAAGCAAACATGCCTAACAGCAT
>NZ_CALJ01000224.1 GCF_000308315.1 Legionella tunisiensis
GCATGAATCCCTCACTAAAATAGTCCTCATTCGCGTGGGTGATTAAGCATAAACTCCTTAAGCTAACTCCATGATTCAACACAGTTCATTATGATTATTATATACTGCTCCTGTGCTTTTTGCCTGTAAGGCTTAACCCAAAGAAGGAATTTTTAATGGCCTCCACTCACTTTGACACTCGTGCAATTCATGCAGGACAAGAACCAGATCCAAGCACTGGGGCTGTAATGACTCCCATATATGCAACGTCGACTTATCGCCAAAGTGCACCTGGTATTCATCAGGGTTATGAATACTCACGAACCCACAATCCAACCCGAACAGCGTATGAAAGTTGTGTAGCCAGTCTTGAATCGGGTCAACGTGGTTTTGCTTTTGCCTCAGGCATGGCAGCCATCAATACCGTCATCGATTTACTGAATGCAGGCGATCATGTTATTGCAACCGATGATCTTTATGGCGGGACTTTCAGGCTCTTTGATAAGGTTAAAACACGCACTTCTGGTTTATCTTTTTCCTTTGTCGATATGTCGGAGCTCAAAAACATTGAGGAAGCAATTCGTCCAGAAACCCGGATGATTTGGCTTGAAACCCCTTCAAATCCTATGCTGAAGCTGGCTAATATTCGCGAAATTGCAAAATGGGGTAAACGACGCAATCTAATTACAGTCGCTGACAATACTTTTGCTACACCTTGGATACAACGCCCAATTGAACTTGGTTTTGACATTGTTTTGCATTCAGCTACCAAATATTTGAATGGTCACTCCGATGTAATCAGCGGTGTTGTGGTTGTAGGAAATACGCCTGAACTCGCCGATAAAATAGCTTTTTTACAAAATTCCTGTGGCGCCGTAGCCGGACCCTTTGACAGCTTTTTAGTATTGCGTAGCCTCAAGACGCTCTCTTTACGTATGCAAAGACATTGTGAAAATGCTCTTGCCCTAGCTAACTGGCTAGAAAAAAATCCTAAAATCTCCAAGGTTATCTATCCTGGCCTAGTAAGTCACCCGCAGCATTTTTTAGCCAGAGAACAGATGCATGATTTTGGCGGGATGATTTCAATGGTTATTAATGGTGGTCTGGATACTGCCAAACGTTTTTTATCACGTTGTGAATTATTTACCCTTGCGGAAAGTCTGGGGGGAGTAGAAAGCTTGATTGAGTATCCTGCCATAATGACTCATGCTTCTGTACCAGCAGAAAAGCGTAGAGCATTAGGAATAGAAGATGGATTTATCAGACTTTCAGTTGGTATTGAACATATAGATGATTTGATCGCTGACTTAAATCACGCCCTGAGTTGATGTTTAACGGAGTGCATAATGAATTTTATTAAAAAATCAGTCAATCAATTACATGCCGTTTTTACCATTATTCTGTTAGTTTTTTCTACTATTGTCTGCTTTATACCCATTCTTTTCCTAGGATTATTAAAGCTACTACCTAATCTACGTTGGAAAACTTTCTGCACCAAGATTGTAGATCGAATCGCCATGATCTGGAGCTCTACTAACAATGCCTACATTAATTTCACCCAAAAAGTAAAATGGGAGGTGACTGGTTTAGATAATTTAAATCGTAAAAATTGGTATCTTGTGATCGCCAACCATCAAAGCTGGCTAGATATTGTTGTGCTGCAGCGCCTTTTTAATCGAAAAATACCCGTTTTAAAATTTTTTATTAAAGATCAACTTAAATGGATACCACTCTTGGGCTTCTCGTGGTGGGCAATGGGTTGTCCTTTTATGAAACGTTATTCAAAAGATTATCTGGCAAAAAGACCCCACAAAAAGGGTAAAGATATCCAGGCAACTCACAAAGCGATTAAATTATTCAAATATACACCAGCAACCATAATGAGCTTTGTCGAAGGCACACGCTTCACCCTACAGAAAACAAGCAACAAAAATCACCTTATCAGTATCTATTAAAACCTAAAGCCGGAGGTATTGGTTTTGTCATTAGTACTATGGGCCAACAATTTACTAGCATCTTGGATGTAACGATTATTTATTCTTCTAAGAATCATTCGCTGTGGGATTTTCTCTGCCGCAGAGTCAATGCAATCAAAGTACATATCCGCCAGTTGCCAATTCCCAAGCAATTTGCTAATCCCGGTTTAATTGATGACGAACAGACACAAACTGAATTTAGAAATTGGTTGAACGCTAGCTGGTTAGAAAAAGATAAACTAATCGCCAGTTTAAAATTTAAATAACCACTCGGATCAAATGGTTAGAAAATATTCATTCTAAAATTAGTGATAAAAGCTTAAATACCATGCCACAAAACGAGAAACTCCCTCACGAAAATCAATTTTGGGCAAATACCCAAGCTCATTTTGTAAACGGCAAGTATCAGCATGGGTTGATACAACATCACCATCCTGCATCGGTAAAAATTCTTTGATAGATTTTTTACCAGTTGCATCTTCAATTGCTTGAATATAATCCAATAAATTCACTGGAGTACCACATCCTATATTATATATTTTGTAGGGCGCATAACTACTCGCTGCATCAGGCTTTGCTGCTAACCAATTGGGATTTGCTGCTGCCGGTTTATCAATTGCTAATGATATACCAGTAATAATGTCATCAATATAGGTAAAATCTCGTTGCATCTGGCCGTGGTTATAAACCTTTATTGCCTTTCCAGCCAAAATATCGCGCGTGAAAGAAAGAAAGCCATATCCGGCCTGCCCCAAGGACCATAAACAGTAAAAAACGCAGGCCTGTTGTTGGCAGTTGATAGAGATGTGAATAAGAATGGGCTATCAGTCGTAAATAACTTCGTATAGCATACATTATACGAAGTTAATGATTGACCGCGTCACTCTCGCTGAAAGGCTGCGTAGTATTTGCACCATAAACAGAGCTTGTTGACGCATATACCAAATGCTCAATCTGGTAATGTCGGCAAGCTTCCACGATGTTAGTAAAACCGACTACATTTGACTGCACGTAAGCATGAGGATTGGTTAATGAATAACGAACCCCAGCTTGCGCGGCTAGATTAACAACCCGTTGAGGTTTATGGCTGGCAAAAATCTCTTTTACTCTTTGTGTATCGCTAATATCTGCATGATAAAATTGAAAATTAGCATAGGATTGTAATTGCTCTAGTCGAGCGTACTTTAGACGAACATCGTAATAATCGTTCAGATTATCTATAGCAATAACGGAATCACCACGTTCTAAACGAAGTTTAGCTAAATGAAAACCAATAAAGCCAGCAGCGCCTGTGATTAATAACCGCATTCTTAAATCCTTATTAAACAGCACTGGAGAAGTATAACCGCCCTGCCATTCCCTGCAAATCAGAATATTGTCGTTTTGACTGTTTATCCCTAGTTTTTACAGCAAAACCCCTCACAACTTTAATTTGATTAGGTATACTAACGGTCATTTCATTATCAGGGCACAAAAGATGAATTCACTACAAAGCATTATCGAGCTGGGCTTTGAGCAGCGACATGAGTTATCCCCTACGACCGTATCAAAAGAGATAATTACCGCAGTGGATGAAGTCATCGCGGAGCTTGATAGGGGAAATTATCGAGTTGCTGAAAAAATTGACGGTGAATGGGTTGTTCATCAATGGATTAAAAAAGCCGTTTTATTATCCTTTAAACTTTATCCCAATCAAATCATTGATGGCGGTTTTTGCCAATTTTATGACAAAGTCCCGCTTAAATTTACAGAGTATAGTGCTGCAGAATTCAACCAAGCCGGTGTACGTTTGGTTCCTCATGCCATGATCAGACGAGGCGCTTTTATAGGAAAAAATACGGTGCTGATGCCTTCTTACGTCAATATAGGCGCTTATATTGATGAAGGCGTTATGGTTGATACTTGGGCAACAGTAGGATCCTGTGCTCAAATTGGTAAAAATGTGCATCTTTCAGGAGGAGCAGGGATAGGTGGTGTTTTAGAACCCTTGCAAGCTAACCCTACTATTATTGAAGATAATTGTTTTATTGGTGCCCGTTCAGAGGTGGTAGAAGGGGTTATCGTTGAGCGAGATTCAGTTTTGTCGATGGGGGTTTTCTTAGGACAAAGCACCAAAATTTACAATCGCCTGACAGGCACAGTGAGTTATGGCCGTATACCAGCAGGCTCCGTTGTTGTTTCTGGCAGCATGCCTAGTGAAGATGGTACTCACAATCTCTACTGTGCTGTTATTGTCAAACAGGTTGATGAAAAAACTCGTGCTAAAGTGAGCATCAATGAGTTATTGCGGGATGTAAAATAATGAATGACATTCAAGCCCTACTTGCCAAACTTGTCAGTTTTGCATCAGTGACACCTTCTGACGCAGGTTGCCAAGACTACATGATTGATTTTTTCAAACAATATGGGTTTGAGTGTCAGCGTTTTGATAGTCCTCCAGTCGCTAATTTTTTGCTCGTCTAGGCGACCAGGCTCCACTACTTCTATTTGCCGGTCATACTGATGTCGTACCGGTTGGTGAGCAAAGTAAATGGGAAACAGCTCCCTTTATCCTGCAAGAAAAAATGGCCTGCTTTATGGTCGCGGTAGTGCTGATATGAAAGGTAGTCTTGCAGCGATGATGGTTATGGCTGCAGAATTTGTGCAAAAAAACCCTCATTTTACAGGCAGCCTCGGTTTTTTAATTACTAGTGGTGAAGAAGGAGATGATTTTGTTCACGGTACTCCTTATATTATGGCTGAATTGAAAAATTGGGTATTCATCCTGATTTCTGCGTTGTAGGTGAACCTTCCAGCAATAACCAAGTTGGCGATGTTATCAAAATTGGTCGCCGCGGTTCCCTTACTGGCAAATTGGTTCTTCAGGGTAAACAAGGGCATGTTGCTTACCCTCATTTGGCAATAAACCCCATCCATACCCTAAGTCCTGCCCTCGCCGAACTCACAGTTACTCACTGGGATGAAGGCAATCAGCACTTCCCCCCTACTTCCTTGCAAATCACTCATATTAAGGCTGGCGGCCAAGCGAATAATATTATTCCAGGTGACGTGGTGATGCATTTTAATTTTCGTTTTTCAACAGAACAAACTGCTGCCACATTAAAAGAATCTGTAAATGCTTGTTTTAAACGGCACGGACTTAATCCAACCATTGAGTGGCAATTAAATGGTGAACCTTTTTTAACTTCACAAGGCAAACTACTAGAAAGTAGCCTAAAAGCCATAAAAAAATTACTGATAGACAGCCTGAATTATCGACGAGTGGAGGTACCTCAGATGGCCGTTTTATTGCGCCTTATGGCGTGGAGGTAATTGAATTAGGCCCTGTCAATGCCACAATTCATCAAGTTAATGAATGTGTTTCTCTCGTGGATCTAGAAATACTTAAGAAGATTTATTATGCAATCTGCGAGCAGCTTTTAACTGTTAATAAGAATGAAGCTTAACTCCTATTTCCAGGCAAAGATTTACAAAAAGAATTAATATAGACTGATAAATTTACGTGGTTTTAAAGAATGCCTCCTTTCTCTAAGGAACCTAACTTTACCAAATATAAGGGATAAGACGATAAGGTACTTGCTTCATATAGGTTTCATACCCTTCCAACTCTTTTTGTAGTATTTGCTCTTCCAGATAGGCTCTATAAGCAAGCAAGGCAGATAATAAAAAGGAAAAATTAATCCACACCAGGAACCAAGCAATAAAGGCGTGCCAAAAAAGTAAAAAACCGCCCCTGTGTACATGGGATGACGTACATAAGCATAAGGACCGGTACTGATCACTACTTGCTTACGCTCGTTCTGAATTTTAACTACAGGTGATGCAAATGTGTTTTCACGAAATGTTAAATAATTAAAATACATGGAGATAGCAATACCTAACGCACCAATAATCTGGAACATAAATGGCACATAAGAATAGTGAAAACGTACCGCATCAAGCGCTATAAACGGCAACCAAATTATCATGAGACTAAAAAGAATAATCACCAAGATCTTATCCCACCACGGCTGATCTACTTGAATAATAAAGGAGAGGCGCTCTTTTAAAAGAGCCGGATCATGTTTAGCAAGCCAAATACCGATAATTAATCCTAATAAAATGTTTTCTATAATAAAAACCCATGCAGCCAACCATTGTAGGGTACCAGCTGGAACAAAAAGTAACAGTGCCATTGCAACTAGCCACAAAAAAATTTGTATTAGCAATTGCCTAAACACATTAGATTCCTTCAAAACGCGCAATATAAGTCAGTCCTGATAAGATAAATAATAATACAATTTAACGATTTTGAGGGCCAGAAAAGAGCCTTGGTGGTCAATACCACCAAGGAGCATAGAGACAGATTGAATTCATCACGGGTTTAGACTGAGCTCACTACATTAACTTGATCGGAGGTTGGCACAACGATTTCTTTTCTTGCTTAACCTTATCATCCACAACTTTAGCAACACAAGAATCTGACCAAACATTCAAGGCCGTCTCCAACATATCGATTAAGCTGTAGAATGGTAAAATAATCCCCATTAAAGTAATCGGCACATTCATACTTGCCAGCAAGCTGGCACTGAGGAAAAAGCACCCCATTGGTACACCGGCATTACCGATAGCGGCTATGGTTGCAATAACTACCCATAAAGCCATCATAGCGAAAGAAACTTCTATCCCATGATTTTGCATGAGATAAATGACAGTAGTAAAAATAAACGCTGCACAGCCGTTCATATTTAGACTCGTGCAAAGTGGTAATACAAAACGACTTACTTCAGGTTTAACATGCAAATTTTTCTCAGCAGTTTCCATTGTCACTGGCAAAGTACCCACGGACGATTTAGAAAAGAAAGCAACCGATAAGGCGGGCAACATTCCTCTAAATGCAGCAAAAGGTTTAATGCCCTGTGACTTTAACCACAAAGGTAGAATCACAAAACCTTGAACCAAATTGGCAAGAACTATAATCAACAAGTATTCACCAATCCCTTTAATTGCCATACCATCTCGTAATTGCACGACAGTCGTAGTAATGAAACCATAAAGACCTAAAGGAATAAGAGTAATTACCCAATTGGTTATTACCATAAATAATCCATGTGCACCACGGAAAAACTGTGTAATCGTTTGTCTGGCTTCAGGCTCGGGAATAAACCGAATTGCTATACCAATCACAATCCCGATTAATAAAACACCCATCACCTGGTGTTCTAGGAATGGTGAAAATATAGTCGAAGGAATCAGATTGGCAATGTGCTAGGAAATAGCCAAAGTTGATTAGCTGTTTGCGGCTCGCTAACAACCTGTTTAATGGCACCAACCATGCCAGGCTGAATTAACAGATACAGCAAGCAACTTACTGCTGCAGCAATGAGCGTGGTACCTAAGGTATAGCACATTGCACGCCGCCAAATCGTGCGCATAACACCATCAGCACGATAATTTGACAAAGTGACAATAATGGACAAAGAAATAATTGGCAAACTGATGCATTTAAAGATTTTTATAAATACATCAGCAATAAACAAGCCGAAGGTTTTTAACAAATAAATGTCGGAATATCCACTGACAATACCAAGAAGAATCATGACAGTGTATAAAAAAGGGGTACTAAGCCATCTTTTTTCTGAGAATGTTGCGCGCACATGAAAAATACCTTATAAAATAATTAATTAAAGATTGACTAACTTAAAAAGGGGATTAGCAACAACAACAGCAAGGCAGGATTGCAGAAGAGAAGCAGAACGAGGTAATAGTCGGATAAGATAAGTTAGAGTCTTTCATAATCACCAACAAATGTATTTTTTATGAACAATGAGAGCATATTTTAACACAGCCTACTGCCAAGTCAAGCACATTGTACAGCAGATGTCTTCTCTAAGGCCAACTGCAACCGCTTTAAACGAGAGATCCGTTGATAAGCTTGGTCTATGCGATCCCGTTCTATAGCATTTAAGAGTACTAACTGCTCAATTCTATCAATAACTTCAGTCGCAGTAATTTCTCCTAGCTGATTGGCAAAAATTATCATATCGGCCCCAGCATTAATAGTTAAACGCAAAGCGTCATCCACAGAATAATGTTTACTAATCGCATGCATTTGTAAATCATCACTGATTATGACACCATCGAATCCCAATTCTTGGCGAAGCAACCCAGTTAGAATAGCTTGCGACAAGGTGGCGGGTAACCCGCTAGCATCCAACTGACGATTGATCACATGCGCTGTCATCACCATAATTGGTAAAGAAGTGTTTTCTCTTAATAATAAACGGTAAGGCTCGAGCTCACTCTTCTGAAAAGTTGCAGTTACGTCAACAAAACCATGATGAGTATCACCAACGGCACTGCCATGACCTGGAAAGTGTTTATAACAGCAACTAATACCCTGTTTAGAAAACACGTCTACAAATTGTCTGGCAATATGTGCGACTCGCTTTGGATCAACAGAAAAACTACGCCCTAATTTACCAATAATACCTTGATTTTCATTCAAATTGAGATCAACGACAGGGGCAAAATTTAGATTAAATCCCAGGTTTTTTAAGGTTTCAGCCATTTTTCTAGCTTCAATTTGCAACAAATCATCAGATAACTGCGCCATTTCATGAGAACTCATTGTCGCCATACAATCTTTAATATGACGCAATCTATCGACAGCCCCCCCTTCGTAATCCAGCGCAATAAAGAGAGGTAGCCCTTCTTTCCCTGCAGATTTATTGGCGTAATGAGTCAGTTGCTGAGTTAATCGTTTGATTTGTGCGATATCCAGTAAATTTTTGCCGGGTTGTTGTTTGGTTAAGTCAAAGTCAAACAACAATACCCCACCTAAACCGTCCGTGCTTAACCATTCTTTAACAGGACTCAGATCATCAATTACTGTCCCTGAAAAACCCATAATAAGCATTTGCCCGATTTGATGTCTTAAAGTCACCAAGTTACGCCCCTAGTTATTTTTATCTCCATCGAATAGAGCATGATACACAAAGGGCGGTGCTTGTGCCAATAGACCTCTATCCAAACTCTACTCAGGAGGCAAATTGCTTCGTCGATGCGGTGCTCGAATCCTCATATACTGTGGGGTATGCACTCCAGTTCTCCGCTCTATGTCTCCTTGCGATTCACTCTTCTCAACAAGTTTGAAAAGAGGTCTAATAAAAGAAAACCAGGCGTGAATTTAACTGGCCGGCTGCGGTTTCACCGGAGGAATATTACTAAAATCACATTTGCAACTCCCCGTCGCATTAGGAGGAAACGGAACAGCAGCAAAAGCAGCCGGATAACAAACGGGGATATCCCAGGCGGTATCGCCAGGTTGCGGCGTTGCAGGCAAAGACCAGTAACGAATAGCGGTATAAACCTTCCCTACTTCGCTCTGCCAAAATGCCGGTTGAAAGGTTGCCTGATAAATTAATTTCTGGCCTGGCTGGCAGGTAAAAGGTTGTCTCGCCCATGACTGTCCCTTAGGAACCTCAACTGTTGTAAGAGGCTGATTGGTACTTGCATCCATCACTATTACCTTGACATCATAGTCGATCCAACAACTATCTTTGGCCAAAGTAAGAAAGCAAGGAAAAGCCAAGCTTTGAGCTGAAAACCCCACTCCGCAAAGCGCCATAAGCAAACGACTAGCCATATTTTTCTCTTTTATAACCAGCAATCCTTATCCTAATTATAAACATTTATTTGTATTTTGCCTGCTCAAACTACTGCAGCTAACCTCAAATGTTGGGAGGTACAGTAAAGTAGGGAGCACGCTCTTGAGACTCTTTAGTTTGTTGAGCGTCTAGTCCACCAGTCCTTATTATCTCAGTCCCCTCTTTTTGCTCTTCGGCTGAACACCTTCTAGCGTAGTAAAAAGCAACCCTGAAATTTATTCCCTCTCACTTCTTTTGGCAGTTGTGGATATAGTCCATCAACACTGCTTAATAACATCATCATTCCTGGACCATCCAGTTTGGCTTCGGGTATGGTTATATCAGTATATTTTTGTAATGGGTTAATTTGTTGATCATTTTTGATTTTGATATCCGTCTCAAAAAAATCTAATACGGGACTTACCGTGGTTGCATTTGGTTTGATGGTTTTCAAATAATTAGCCATACAGGTATCCCCATCAGTACTCACAAATACTTTAACATCAAAAAAGGCGCGTAAAGACTCATCAGCAAAGAGATAATTTCCTCTCACAATGACTATCCCCGATTGAGAAGAAATAGTCGTTTTTAAACGTACATAATCAATGGGGCTATTTTTGTTATATTCTGCTGGTATTAGCTTGGTAATCTCGTCATCCTTTTCATCATCTTTTGTTAATACTACAAACTCAGACTCATCGATGATCGTCACATCTACTTTCTCAGCAATCTTCTCAGCAAATTGCTGTGAAAATTTTTGGATTGACGAACCTATCGGCCCAGTAATTGCAAAAACGCGCATATTTAACCCTCAATGATTATTTTTTCCGCATTCTACTCGTAGTGAATTAAAAAATATAGTCATCATAGACTTTCTTGATTTCCTTAGTAGATGAGTATATTCTTTCGCGCTTGGAGAGATGGCCGAGCGGTTGAAGGCGCACGCCTGGAAAGTGTGTATACGGCAACGTATCGAGGGTTCGAATCCCTCTCTCTCCGCCAAATAAAACTAATTTTCCCCCTCATTCATCCGCGAACTCATTTTATGAATAACCGATTGATCGAATTTTTTAAGCACTCTGAGGATTATTTTTTCAGATCAATCAGCAAAGAATGCATTGATTTTGCTGGTCAGGCAGTCATTTATCTAGCTGCTGTGGAAGCAGAAAGCCTTAATCTCCTTATTTGTCAAGAAAACATCAGCGATAGTAAAACGGTTCTTACCGAATCTGCCAGAATTTTTACGACCCAAGAGTTACCCTGGACAATTGCTGTGTGTGAACAGTCGTTTGATGAGAATTTTCAAAATAACTTAGAAACAATCGGTTTTGAATATCGCGAAAAAGGGGTGGCCATGGTTGCCGAATTGCAACAAAAGCAAATATTGCCCCTTGTTTCACCTGTATTAATCAAAGCAGTCGATACAAATTTAACTGACTGGATGCTGCCTTTGGTAGACGCATTTGAATCAACTCTCGACATTTGCACTCAATACAAAGAAGCTCATGCAAGAGCCCTGCTTAATGGAACAAAATTTCAGCATTTCTGCCTCTATGAAAACAATAAACCAATCTCCGCTTTAACCTTATCAACAAATAAAAATCTTACCCGCATTGACGATGTGAGCACTTTGCCTGCTTACCAACGAAAAGGCTATGCCAGCTATCTAATCAGTTATGTTTTGGAACAAGCGAGACGTTTCGGCGCCAAATTTTGTTTTCTGGAAGCTTCTGAATCCGGCTTGTCTGTGTATGAAAAACTTGGCTTTCAAACCTTATTTAAAAGACAATATATGGGGAAAAAGAAGGTGTCTTAGCTGTATCAATTTGGAGTGGATAGCTATTGAACCTGTAATTCACTATGCTGTGTGCTGATCGCAATAGCTATCTCCTAGGTTAAAAACGATACTCGTGGCCATCCGCATCCGCTTGATCTGTGTTTTCCAGATCCACTATTGCTCCGTACCCGTGCTGTACATCCATTGTAGGTTCAGATCTTGTTGCATCAAGTACCACATTGGTTTCGTCTCGCTCTTCATGAGTTGGATTATACAATCTGGTATTTGCAACCTTAAAGAAAGTTTCTGCAGCAGAAAAAAATGAACTCGTTGCGACATAATCATTGCTTGCTGCACGCAAAGTATAGAGTAGTGAAGCGGTGATGGAAGGGGCTTCTCCTATTGCATCATAAATAATTTTTTTCGTGTTATCATCACAGGTTTGAGCGATTCTTTCAAAATCACTTGCGGCTTGTATACGCTCTGCTGTTAACTTACTTGAATCATGCATTTTTCTATGCAACATTATCAGCCTGTCATATATATCGGTTCGCACTTACATCTCCTACTTAGAAATTAAAAATATGTTGCTCATTTTGTTTGAAAAAATTACAAAAAATACTATCGCCTGTTCTAAAACAAGTCAAACAAATTAATTTCCTTTATCTTTTCCATTTTGGAATGACAACCTCATCAGATAAAAGCGCCAAAATTAATATGCAACAGCAACAGGACTGGATTCACATCATTTGAACAGGAAACATCGGATCCTCGGCAATGCATTCCCCTGTCTTTGCTTCTAACTGACCATTACCACACATTACTGCGATGTCTACTAAGGAGTCAGCCTTTAACTTCAGCATCTGCTTTCTTTCTTTTTGAGATTTTTGATTGGGTAAAGCGAAAAAAGTTTGTCCTCTTTGCCTTTGACCTAATAGTCTGGCAATCTCACGATTTTTATAAAATCCGCAGCCTCCTGCCCAGAGCTTCCCGCTGCTAAAATAGCCTCCAGATTATGTTCGATATCCCAATCCGCTTGTCTAAAAATACGCAATACTGTTGCGAGCCAGGAGCCCATTGTAACTACCTCAACATACTCAAAAATCTTGGTTAAGTGAGCTTGCGTTAACTGCTTGGCCAACTTTAACTCTGTAAGAACGCTGTTTAACTCACCAAGATTTGAACCAAATCTCAAGATCGCCGCTACATTAGTCTGTAACATTAATTTAAGATCCGTTTTTTCTAACGTTTCTAAAATATTTTTCAGCATCAAAAGGTTTTCTTTATGGGGCAAGTGACTAATATTTTCTTCTTTGTTAAGGCCATGCCTGGCTAGTAAAATCAAAACATCGGTAAGACAACTTGATGAGTCACATTGAATAAGCCTAGTTAGAATCGTTGGATTTAGTAATTTTTCACTGAGCACCCTCGTGATATCAATTAGTTTTTCCGGTAATTCTGCAATATTAATTTTATCTATCACTTCATCCAGCGTTGGTTCTGCAGGGGATATGCCTTGATGAACTAACACTATAAATCGTGCCAAACTCACAGTATCAGCCGGATGTTTCTCAAGATAAGCAAGATTTTTACCATTCAATTGGCCTTCTTTCTCCAGGTATTCTAGAGCTTCTTTTCCACCTAAAGATTGGAGTAAGTCTGTAAACGCCAAGCTACTTTGTGATTCATTAAATGTTTTTTACCTAGAGCAATGGTAACCACTTTTAAATGTTCTTCCGGTGATAAACTCCTATCTTGACCATCTCCCTTACGGGCAGTATAAAAATCCCGCAAGTCTTTAATATGTGGTTCTTCTTTCAGATAAGTGCGGAAAGGTCCTTTATGCTCATCATATTTTTCAAGGCAAAGCTTAATGATTGAAATTTTCATCGTTTCTCCCATCCCTGTTGATTAGACAATGCCCTAACAATCCATTCGTACTAATAGGGTCTTTTGACTCAAGCCAGTGAAATGTAGCAGCCCCTAATGAAAATAACGATTGCATTTACAACAGTCAACGCTGAATCTTTTTCTTAAGCCTGGCGAGGCAATAGGGAATAAAAAATTGTCGCCAATTGTCTAAAATAGGCTGTATCAAGACCATCTTCTAAATTCCATATCCAAGAAAGAATGGTTTGTACAAAACACCATTTGTATATCCGCTGTCTATCCAATTCAAGCAAGACAGCCATCCTCTCGACACGATTCTGTAAAATAGCTAATGCTCTTTCTGAGTCAAGTAACTCTGGCATTGGATTGCGAATAAAGGTAGTCACTTCATAGGTTTGTTCACCCAAAACACCTTTTGGATCAATAAGTAACCAATCCTCTCCATGAGCAAGGATATTGTCATGATGGAAATCCCCATGAAGCAATCTGGTTTCATTCCTGGTCTTAAGGAGAGATTCTTTTTGTTCACGAGCCTGCTTTAGATAAATAGCAGGAATGTCCCACTCTTTATCCAAGGCTGCAAGCCACTCGTCTATTGAAGGGAAAATACCCTCTTTTGGGTATGGAGCCTGATGTAATTTTTTGATGGCCTTACAAGCAATTTTAATAGCATCCTCTTCCCTCTTCGGCCAGTAATTTTTTAATGAATTGCCTGGAACAGCACATTCAAGCAGCAAAGCATCATCCATTTGATCTAACAAAGCAACAACACCAAACTCTGCAAAAGCCTGCAACGCTTTCGCTTCTTTATTTAAGTTTGTATCATCTGGGTTTAGTTTTAATACAACTGCCTTTTCATTTTGCAGACCAGTAAGCACATAATTGTAAGAATGATTCCCTAGTGATTTTAGCCCGCTAATCTGCCAAAATTCTGCCCTACTTTCTATTATTTCAGGTAGATTATCAAGCCACTGCTTTCCCCGCGCCCCATACAAGCTAAGGATGTTCTGTACAAATAGTTTGTCCATCTCGCTTCTCAATAAGCCTATTTTTCCATTTTCAGATCTGTTACTATGCAAAACTTATAAAGTTTATGCAACAGGACTCTCAATAACATGAATATTATTTCTCAATAAATTTTAAATGCCCAGACGTAGTTTTCTGGATTTTCTTTAAATATTGAGAGCAATATCATGCATAAACCCCTTTGTATTGACAGTCTTACCCTGTCCTTCCCTCAAAAAATCTGTTTTCAAGATTTCAGCACCAACATACACCATGGTTCACGTATTGCTATTATGGGCAGAAATGGTAGTGGCAAATCTTCTTTACTCAATCTGCTGTCAGGTGCAATAGAATCTTATGAAGGAGAAATAAGACGTCCTAATGATCTGGTTTTAGCCTATGTACCTCAAATTATTAATGGCTACAATCACCTAAGCGGCGGCCAAGCTTTCAATTGTGCGCTGACTAAGGCATTAAGCCGTTCCCCCAACCTGCTTTTACTGGATGAACCAACGAATCATCTGGATAAAGCCAATCGACGAGCCCTTTTTAAATTACTGGATACTTATCGAGAAACGTTGATCATTGTTTCACATGATCCGCAATTACTTCGACAAACTGTCAATACCTTGTGGCATATAGATAATGATCGAATTCATATTTTCTCAGGTAACTATGATGATTATTGCCATGAATTGACCATTCAACATCAAGCCATTTCGCAGGCTATTTCACAACTTGCGATAAGACAAAGAAAGACACATCAAAAGCTGATGAAGGAACAAGAACGCGCTAAAAAACGTAAAATTTATGGTGAAAATAAGTATGATGGCGATAAATTAGCCTTGCGCAGTGCTCAGGGGCACGGGCAGGCTACTGCCAATAAGAATAAAAAAGGCATTGCTGCCGAAAAAAGCCTTACTTAATCAGCTCGCCGAACTAAAACACCCAGAAGTTATTAAACCGCAATTCACGCTTCAAGCAGGCCAAGTCAATTCACGCATTTTATTATCAATTCGAGACGGTACCGTAGGGTATGATAAACCAATTATTCAGGCGATTAATTTTTCATTACAAGGCAATGAACGAATTGCTATAGCAGGAGCCAATGGCAGCGGCAAAACAACCTTCATTAAAGCCATTCTAAATCAGGCCAACCTGAGGAAATCAGGCGATTGGCATACACCAAGACTGGAAGATATAGGCTACCTTGATCAACATTATGCCACCCTCTCTAGTCACGACAGTGCTTTCACAACGATTCAAGCACTAATGTTAAATAGGACTACACAAGAAATCAGAGAGCACTTAAATCGTTTTCTGTTTCGTAAGAATGAAGAAATCAATACACTGGTTTGCGATTTATCAGGTGGTGAGAAAGCAAGATTATGCTTGGCTCAAATTGCAGCCTACTCTCCCAAGCTTCTTATTTTGGATGAGTTATGTAATAACCTTGATTTAGAAACAAGAGGACATATCATACAGATATTAAAAGAATTTCCAGCAGCAATTCTAGCTATCTCCCATGATGAGGATTTTTTGGAAGCTATACAGATAGATAATTTTTATCAGATTGAAAAAGGGCAGTATATTGCAACTATAAATAGCTTATAAGGAGAAATGGAGAATGACTAAAGGTATTCAAGCTAGTGATATCATTCCTGATGGTGCTGATTTTGCCCAAATGAATGGGGTGCAAGTAAGAAAAGGTAGTGTTGCTGCTTTTTTAGCTAACATCAATTTACTGGAAAACGCCCAGACAGCCAAAGAGAAAGAGGAAGCTTTGCACGCTCTTCAAGAACTAGCGCCGACAATTATCACCATTGGCTTGCATAATCACGTTATATTCAAAAATAAACAAGTAGAAGAAATCCTGCTACGGGCAAAAAATTTATTGGAACAGCATAATTTCATACTCTCTAGCGTAGATACTGTCTTGAAAAGCAAGTTTAAATAATCTCAGACAAAGGCTTTAAAAAACTGCATTCGTTTTGCGTTGTGGTAAATTAATGAGCTCTTGTTTGTTAATCCTGTTACTTTCTATGTTCTTTCTCCAACGTAGATCGGGCGTCTGGCCCAACCTACGTATAAGAACACGAGTAAAAGACATGACTGTTCCTACCCGTGCTACACTACAGAAACTACCTTTTTCAACATAAAGACACGTTCTAATTTGTCAGCCCTACGCCACGTTCTCTTTTGTAACACGCTGTTGCCATTGCTTATGCGACAAACGATATAAAACATGCCGCGACAGAGGATGATTAAGTGCTAAATTCGGATGAACAAAATCATCCTCTAGATGATGAATAAGCCCTATTTTTTCCATGACCCGTCGTGAGCGCTGATTGTGCACCGTAGTAAAAGAAACTATCTCTTCTAATTTGAAATAACTAAAACCATAAGCTAAAACAGCGTTTGCTCCTTCAGTTGCTAATCCTTGTCCCCAATAAGGTTGGGCGAGACGCCAACCAATTTCTACGCAGGGAGTAAAATGCGCGGAAAAAGTAGGGACACTTAAACCGATAAAACCTATAAAAGCGTTTGTTTCTTTCAGTTCCGCAGCCCATAAACCAAACCCATGCAGCCGGATATGCGCTTTAATGCGCTCAACCAGTGTCACTGTTTCTTGTGCCGCTAACGGATTAGGAAAATACCTCATCACTTCTTTGTCTGCATTCATTTGTGCAAAAGGCAACAGATCAGATTCTTGCCAAGTTCTTAAAAAGATTCGTTCGGTTGATAATATTTGCATTGCTTGCTTGCTCGCTCGCTCATGATTAGGAGGAATAAATCAAAAATATAGGCTCATTTTGTAGTGACAATCGCACAGCAAAACGCCAAAAAATCTAACAAGTAGGCTTGATTTATTCGCTAATTAATTATCAAATAAATTATGCTAAAAATAAATCTTGCCTTCTCAGCTTTTTTCTTATAAAAATCTCTTTTTATTATTATGTTCCATAGAAATTTATGGACAAAATAGAAAATTATTGTACAATTTTCCAGCCAATTAACGGCTTCCTTTTTTGAGAGACTATACAGCGAGTGATTAATCATAAAGACAATCATGCAGCCCCAATCAATGATGGTGGTTATAGACGCGGTTTAAAAGATCGTCATGTGCAACTCATAGCCTTAGGTGGAATTATTGGGTCTGGCTATTTTTTGGGCACTGGCGAGGTCGTTAATCTGGTTGGCCCCTCTGTATTTCTCGCGTACATGTTAGGCGGTTTGATCATTTATCTCACTATGCTATGTATGGGAGAATTGGCTGTTGCTATTCCCATCTCCGGTTCTTTTATTACCTATACCGCTGATTTCATCTCTCCTACCATCGCCTGTGGCGTAGGATGGTCTTATTGGATTAGTTGGGTCGCTTATATTCCTGCCGAATGTATCGCAGGTGGCATTATTATGCAGCATTTTACGGGTATAAACGGGTATCTCTGGGCGGTCTGTTTTGGCTTATTAATTACCTATATCAATATCGCCAAAGTAGGTACCTTTGGTGAAATTGAATTTTGGTTGGCCTTAATTAAAATCCTGGCCCTGATGGGCTTTGTTATACTCGCCATTCTCATTTTCTTAGGCGCTATTCATGGTCCTCAACCCGCTGGTATTATTGGTGCAAAGTTCATTTTTGACCAAGGAGGACTCTTTCCTAATGGCAAGATGGCCTTATTAACAGCCATGGTTTTATTATTAGTCAACTACCAAGGGTCAGAAATTATCGGGCTGGCCGCCGGTGAATCGATTAACCCGGCTCGCATGATTCCCCGCGCTATTCGAAACGTCACGTTTCGAATTCTTTTCATTTACATTATCCCAGTCTTTTGTTTGGTATTAATTTTCCCTTGGCAAAAAGCCGGACTTGCCAATTCTGTTTTTGCTGATGCCCTGAATTTCTATGGATTGAATTGGGCAGGTGCAGTCACCAGTTTTGTAACATTGACAGCAACACTCTCCTGCTCCAACTCCGGGGTCTATGGAATAGTCCGCTCCCTAAACGCACTGGCGCGCAATGGTATGGCCCCCCATAAATTGAGCTTACTTAATCGTAATGCAGTACCACAAAATGCGGGTATCGTTACTTTGATTGCCATCTGGCTGCTACTTGCTGCTGGTTATTTCTTTGGTCAATCCATGCTTTACATTGCTCTATTGCTTGTTTCAGGCTTTACTGGTGCCATTGCTTGGATATCGCTCTGCTGGGCCCAAATTAACTTCCGTAAACGTTTATACCAAGCAGGTTATACCACAAACGATTTAAGTTATAGGACCCCAGGCTCACCTTACACAGGTATGATCGCTATTATATTGATGGTCGGCTGTTTGATTTTCTTATTATTAAATAAAGATCCGACCTATAAAATCGCTTTTGCCATGGGCTTTATCAGCTTTGTCGGACCTGTTTTAGTCTATACAATCGGTGGTTTTTCTAAACGCCATCACATTGCTATGGAAATCAATAAACATCTGCAATTTAAGGATATTTTCCCTGATCGTAAAGAAAAAACAGAGTAAATTGTAATCCGGGTAAAACCCGGGGTTACACTAAAATCCACGGTAGAGTCTCGAAAAAAAGCTATTGAACCTGATAGACTTTTCCAGTCTGTAATCCCTCGACACTTTTGCTATAAGCAAGTGCTACCCGGGCAGCACTGACGGGCATATATCCCCTGAAATACTCTGCATAATTCTTCATAGCCTCAGTAATTACTGTGGGGCTGATACAATTGATGCGTTGCTTTTTTGGGCATTTCCAACGCTGCAGCAACTACAAACGAATTTAAAGCACCATTAACCATTGAAGCAGAACAACCATAGCGAATTGGATCATGGCTTAAAATCCCGCTGGTTAAAGTAAACGAGCCCCCTTCATTAAGGTAATTTCTACCAATTAATACGCTATTAACCTGCCCCATCAATTTGTCTTGTAAACCAACATTGAACTCATGATCATTCATTTGCATAAAATCGCCAAAATGCACCTTGCCCGTAGTAAGTATAATCGCATCAATCTGCTTAATTTTTTAAACATGGCTTCAATAGAATGTTTGTCAGTGATATCTACCCGAATATCACCACTTTTATAACCTGCCTTAATAATTTCATGTCGTGAATGCAGTTCTTCTACTACAGCTTGTCCTATTATTCCTGATGCTCCGATAACAATAATTTTCATAAATAAACTCCTTTACAAATGAATAACTCGTCCTTCACAAAAACATAATTTTGGTTAATAATTTATCAAAATTGAGAAATATAATTTTTGCACAATCAGATAGATGATACACTAGGATTAATCATCCATAAAAACGGAGAAAAATACATGTTAGATCATGTTGGTTTACAAGTTTCCGATATCAAACGCAGTAAAGAGTTTTATCTTAACGTGTTAAAACCTCTCGGATATGAATTATTTATGGAGTGGGAAGAATGGGCAGGCTTCTCTATTAAGGGTCAACCAGAGTTATGGCTTAAACAAGGAACTCAAACTACACCAATCATTCACATTGCTTTTCGTGCCCAAACCCGAAAAATGGTTGACGCTTTTTATAAGGCTGCATTAGCCGCTGGGGGAAAAGATAACGGTTCACCAGGAGTAAGAGAAATTTATCATCCAACCTATTATGCAGCTTATATATTGGATCTCGATGGACATAACATAGAAGCTGTCTGCCGCGAAGCTTAAAATGACACGCCTGGTTCCTAGAAAGTTAAAATTCACAGTTCTTATAATATTTATTGCCTAAATAAAGTTTACACAACGTCTCCATCTCGCCTGTATCTTGCATAGTCACAATCATTCGATCCATGATATTTCTGATTGGGCTATTCTGCGTATAAGCAAAACCAAGTTCATCACTATTGAATTTAAAACTGGATATAGTTAGATCTTTAAAATTTGAAGCATCAATCACAGTGGATAAAAGTAAAGCGTCTTCCACTACCCCAAAAACTTCCTGCTTTTGTAAAGCGTCTATTGCTGCAACTAAATCGACTTTGGGTATCGGATCCGCATTAATCGCTTTAATATATTTAATGTACATTTCACCTTTTATATAAGCTAATTTTTTACCACGTAAATCACTAATATCATGAATTGGTTCAATAGCACTAACTATTTTAGCTGTCATATAAGCCGTATAAGTTGATGTTACAATCAAATAAAAAGATAAAGCCACTATAAACCAAAATGTAATAGCAACACGCGCCGCCGCTGTTTTCGGTCTGTAAAACATTCCTCCTTTGAGAAAATGGGAGATAAACACCCAAAGAGAGAAAAATGTTCCTCTAACATACTCCTTTGGCATTTCTTCATTTACTGATTTTTCGGCAAGCCAAATAAGATTCGAAATAAGGAAAAAGCCTAGAACAACCAAACCAACTAGCAGCAGAGGTATTGCCTTAAATAGATTGTAGAAGGTATCAAGGGCCGATACTGAGTGCGTGTTAAATGCGAGTCTTACTTCACTTAGAAAAAAAGGCCTACCATAATCAACTCGGGTTATACGCTCACTTGTAACCGAAACAGGTCCAATAAGTATGTCAAATTTTTTTGCTGCAAGCGCATCAATGGCTGCATCGATATCTTCGCTCACTAAAATAATTTGGTAATGCCAATGCTGAGTTTCAGCAATAAATTTGAAAATATCAACCGCCAAACCGGTCAATAATTTATCTTTAGAAATAACAAAAGGCGCTTCATTAACTGCTGCAACGCGTATTGGACGTTGAGCACTCCCTAACTGAGATGCTGCATAGGCGCTCGTATCGACTAAGCAAAAAATCCCCAAAGCACAATAACTAACAGGAGGAATTTATTTGAAGATCCATTGATAACTAACAAGTTTTTCTCCTAGTGCGCATCTGTATTAAGTTTAGCACCCGTACCAAAATACATCTCAAAGCAGGTTAATTATTTTTGCCACTCTTCGAGTGTAAGCGCCCAACGCTCATGATCACACCAGCGTTCGTTTATTTTAAGATAACGCGGCGAAAAGCCCTCTTTGCGAAAGCCATTATTACGTACCAAACTAATCGAAGCCTGGTTTTGGGGTTGAATATTCGCTTCTAAACGATGCAAACTTAAATCCGTAAAGGCTTTTTCAAGAATTAATCTTAGCCCTAGACTCATATAACCTTTACCAGCTTGAGAAGAAACCACATAAAAACCCAAATATGCACTTTGAAACGCAGTTCTAACAATTTCATTGATATTAAAAACCCCTACTAACTGCTTATCCCTTAAAAGTAAGAAACTGCGTTGATTCACTTGTTGAGAACGTGAGAGGTAGTCATGAAACTCAATAGAGGTCAGGGGAGTTTTCACCCAGGGAGAATGGAAAGAATAACTGTTGCGCATTGCTTCTAAAAAAGCAATTCGTCATCCGCTATCGGTTCACGAATCAAAAAAGATGGCATTAATAAATCCTAATGCAATTTTTGGCCATTTGTTACACTTGGCTCTGCAGTAATCAAGCAAATAGCGCCCTTTGCATCAGAAAAACCAAGTAATAAAAATTGTGAGATAAAACCAGCAATATTTTTTCACCCAAATTCACACAACCGACAACCAATCTACCTAATAAAGATTCCGGCGTATAATGCGCTGTCACCTGTGCTGAAGTTTGCAAAATACCAATTTCAGGACCAAAATCAACCCAAACCTTATAAGCTGGCTTTTTAGCGCGTGAGAATTCTTTAACCTCTACTACCGTACCTGAACGTATATCTACCCGAGCAAAATCATCGTAACTTATAGTCATTTTTCTTCCTTATTCATTAATGCAACAAGCCTGAGTGGGGCTTCTGTACCTTGTAAAATTTTAAGTGGTAAGGCAAGAATGTAACTACCTACAGCGGGCAATTTCGCCGCATTAGCTACATTTTCAATAAGGTATTTACCTGCCTCTAAGAACAGTTTATGAACTGGATAGCCGGTATCAGGCCTATCCGGTGATAGAGTATCAGTACCCAAGCCCACTACTTTTCTCGCCAAAAGTAACTCTGCCGCTTCTTGAGCAAGAAAAGGAAATTTATAGTTATTATGATATTTTTCAGGTTCTTGCCAATATCTATCCCAGCCCGTATAAATAATCACAAACGAGTGAGTCTTGATTTGTCCATATTTGGTTTCAAAATTAATAATATCTTCTCTAACAATTTTGTATTCAGAGTTTGCTTTTTGTGAAACATTAATAACCACAGCCGGAGCAAGCAAATCATTTAGGTCTAATTCTGCTACTGTTTTCCCACCTTCTACACAATGAGCAGGTGCATCAAGGTGAGTACCGATTCCTGCTTGCATGTTTAGACGCTGCACACGAAATGGTAAGTTTATACCACAATCTTGATAATCGATTACGTTATGACACTGAAAACCGCAAGCTCCATCCCAAGAAGGACTTAAAGAACTTAAATCATGAGTTAAATCAATAATGGAATAAGGAAAATTCATTGAAATGCAATATACGTCGCCCATGTTCCATCATAAATTAGGGAAATCTTAATCGACAAGTATTTCAGAAAAAATCTTTGTGTAGAAAAATTAGTGACGTACCAGTTTTGTTGATGCACATCTTGCAGTCATCTAATACGGTGAGAAATCTCCCGCAATAAACACCGTACTATATTGGATACTCTTCATTACACTCGAAATGGCATTTTCCAATTGATACTTCCGACTTAATTAACAACTGATCCCTTTTCTAACTGTGAGTTAAATTCCGGCACTAAACTTTTTAGTAAAACATAAAGCTCTTCATTATGATGCATAGCACACGCTGTATTTAACAAACGAATGGTTTGGATCAACTCATGCCATTCCAGTTGGCGAAATTTGGCTTTAAATAATTTTTCATGTTCTGTGGGCGCCAATTGCTCAGAAATATGAAAAAGCTCCTCAAATAACTTTTCTCCAGGCCGTAGCCCCGTATATTCTATAGCGATATCTTTACCAGGTTCCTTACCAGCCAAACGAATCATTTGTTCAGCAAGATAGCTGATTTTAATCGGTTCACCCATATCCAATACAAAAATTTCTCCCCCGTGACCATTTACCATTGCCTGTAAAATTAACTGGCAAGCTTCAGGTATAGTCATGAAATAGCGCTGAATATCGGGATGAGTGACTGTTAATGGTCCGCCAGCCTGCAATTGCTTGTGAAATAACGGTACTACACTACCAGCAGAACCCAGAACGTTACCAAACCGTACGGTGATAAATTGGGTGTCAACTCGTTCGTTCAAATTCTGACAATAAATTTCAGCAACCCGTTTGGTCGTTCCCATGACATTCGCAGGATTCACAGCTTTATCAGTGGAAATCAAAATAAATTTTTCTACCCCAACAGCTACACTCGCCTCTGCGACGATTTGAGTCCCCAAAACATTATTCTGTACGGCGACACGAATTTGATCTTCAAGCATGGGCACATGTTTATAAGCCGCTGCATGAAATACAATTTGTGGTTTAAATTGGTCGAATAGGTAGTCAATTGCGACTTGATCAGTTACCGATACCAATCCTAATTCAAGCGCAACCTGAGGAAAGTTCTCGCTTAACTCTTGCTCTATCTTGTATAAATTAAACTCAGAATTTTCTACAATTAATAACTTATTTGGATGAAGTGCCATAATTTGACGGCATAATTCAGAACCGATCGATCCCCCACCCCCAGTCACAATGACTCGTCTATTTTTGATATTGGCAGCAATTTTGTCCCATTGTAATTGTACCTGGTCGCGCCCCAATAAATCCTCGATGTTAACATCTCGAAGTGCATTAACCTCTACACGTCCTGCCACTAAAGCAGGGATGCTAGGTAAGGTACGAAATGGCACATTTGATTTTTCACAATGACTAACTATACGTCGCATAGCTGCGGAGCCTGCTGACGGAATAGCAATAAAAATTAGATCGACATGATGCTGGATAACTAAATCGAGCAAATCGCGAGAGGTACCTAAAACTCTGATTCCATGGACCTCTAATCCTCTTTTACTAAGATTGTCATCGACAAAACCAACTGGTAGATACGATTGCGTACGTTTCAAATCACGCACCAGACTTTCACCTGCTCGACCTGCCCCAATAATCAATACGCGCTTAATTTCACAAGTCTGACCGTCTCTACCCCGTTTATCCCAAAGAGAACGCATTAATAATCTACCGCTACAAAGCAGTGTTATTAAAATCATGTTGTACAGAGGAAATACTGAACGAGGAATATGCTGCAGAAGCGAGGTCAAATAAAAAGCTGGTATAGAGAGTATTGTTGCACAAACTGTAGCTTTAATAATTCTTGCTACATCATTTAAAGAGGAAAAACGCCATAAGCCACGATAGACCCGAAAATAGTAATAACAGACTATTTGCATCGTCATTAAAATCAACAATGCAGAAAGAGAATGAATGGTAACAAGGCTGCTCGGAAAGGGCTGCATATTATAACGGAGCCAATAAGCAAAATACCAAGCAACTGGAATTGCTATTACATCAAAAGCAATGACGGGTAATTTCTTGTAGAGTTTCTGAAAAAAGTACCTATATTCTGCATAATTGTAAAAAATTCCTTTCTAGGTAGATCTGCACAAAATTTGTCAATCAATGGCAACTCGTATATTACTACAGCTTTAATTTAATAGGGTATAAATTTCATAGCGATAAGATGAATCCAAGTCTTTAGCCTGGCATATAGTACTAAATTTATATAATTTGTTATTTTTTAGCTCTCTTTGTAAGCAGTAATCAGTTGGCGTATAAATCACTCTGCCACCCTCGATTAATGACGTTAAAATAATCGCTTCGGGTTTAATGAGAAATGCTTCCTGGCACATATAATGATATCTTTCGTGGTGCGGTATCTGTGCCATTTTTTGTTATTCAAGCAATAAGAATCAATAAAACGCAACGAGCTAAGATAAGGAATCATCCCGCTATCCGCAAGCAATACTTGACCGCCCTGAGCGACATTAATTTTTAACCAATTTGCTACCTTTTGTCGCAAATATTCCCCTGCTTGCGGATTGACAGCAAAATAGCGGTAATTGGACAAACTCATTGATGGGATAAAAACAAGCGCAACAAGAAACACACAAAATACAAGACTGGTATAATAAACTGCATCTTCTTTCCGTAAGAAATAACGCACGATATACGTGACTCCCAAAAGAGCCAAAGGCAGAAGTAAAATAAAAACAGGTAAAAATAAGCGATTAAAGAAAGCAACTATGGGATCGGCACCAATTAATAAAATCAGATACAACATACTCGGCGCCCATAAAAAATAATGGCGCCTGTCTTTCGCAAAAAAATCGCAGGCAGAGCCAACAACACAAAAGGCCAAATTAGACCCAAATAGCTTTCATCAAGATTAAATGCAGAAAAATCATTGAATCCTTTGCAATAAACGGCATTGGGAAATAATCGACCATAATAATACCAACGCCAGATAAAATAAGGTAAAAAAAGATAAGAAAGGTACAACAGCCCCACAAAAGATTTTTATAATACTTTTTTTCTTTTCATTACCACTATCAAATAAGGCTATAAAGCCAAAAAGCAACACCAAGGCCGGTGCTTCAGGCCTGGTCATTGCTGATAAAGCAAATAACAAACCTGCCAGCAAGAAATAAACTTTGTTTGATTCTCTTCTTTGCTGAGAATACAAACCATAACCCATACCATATAATAGGAAAAATAAGGAAAAACAATCAAAGCTTGATATACAGACGTTTCCAAGCCACTAACAGACCATATAATTTGGCCTCTATAAACTAACATCCATAGACAGGGAATAAAGGCAAGCCAGACAGAAAACCATAAGCGCGAAAGAAAATAAACACCTACTGTCGCAAAGAAAAGTCCTAAAACACCTGCGCTTTTCAGCACGATAACAGGCTCAAGATGTAAGTAGAGTGAAACTGCTGCTAAAACAACGAAACTATAATTTGAATACCCCTCTACAGGTTCCTCCCCGATGTTCCATAACAATCCATAACCATCTGCCCAATGCTTAGCATAGCGTAGGCTGATATACATATCATCGATGGTAAATGGCCAGATAGCCCTTAACTGAAACAGGAATAGGTAAACAAAGCTTACAAGCAGAAAACCAATTAATAATCCTTTCTTACTCATTATTTAAACAGCGCAATGAGAGTTAAAATCAGAAAACATAACGAATTAAAACGTGATAAATTGTCGCTTAAAAATAAAGAAACCGGATCGTCATTATCACTACTTCGTATTGTCACCCGAGCAAAACGCCATAATCCAATGGCGGCAAAAGGGATTGTTAGCAAAAAATAGAACGATTCGTCACGAGCATAAATGGTATAAAGGAGATAAGCTACAAAGCAACAGAACGCCGTACCATTAATCAGGTAATCAAGTAATCTAGGCGAGTATTTCTTCAACACTTCTCGGGTTGCATAAGTCAAATCCAATTGCTTTTCCAAACGTCGCTTGCACAAAGCGATAAATAGACTAATCAAAGTTGCTGTCAAAGTGAGCCACCAAGAAATAGGTAAGCCTATTCCTATAGTGCCAGCCAAAACACGTAACATAAATCCACTGGCAATGCATAACACATCAAGTACAGGTAGATTTTTTAAGACATGGTTGTACGCGAGATTTATCAACAAATATAAACCAAGAAGCGCTGCAAGATCGCTTGAAACTGACCAAGCCAGCAATAATCCCCCAACCAGTAAAATTGCTAACATATTCAGTGCAAAAGGGAGCGATATATTACCCGAGGCCAAAGGTCTACGGTATTTTTGCGGATGTAACCTATCCTCCGCCCTGTCTTGTATATCATTATAAATATAAACAGCACTCGCAATTAAGCAAAATGAGAACGCCGCTAATAAAGCCTCAGGCAGATACTCAAGTGCCCCCGAATAAAAAACACCAAGTAGAACAAAGGCAGCCTTAGACCAATGAGAACACCGAAGTAACATGAAGAACTGTTTTATTGACGCCATAATCATTGCCTAAACAGCTTTATACTCTATTGATTATTAACTATATCATCAGTTTTTCGATAGGTTAATTAACTTTGCATTTCTTCATAAATGATTTCAAACAATTCCTTATTTGTGGAATTTTTTGTGGGCAATTAGAGCCAATAAGTAATCATCCAAATACATTAATGTGTTTAATGTCACAAGCCTTGTTAACATAAAATTTGCCCAAATAACATTGCATTTAATCAATGAGTGGGTAATATAGAAAAATAGGATAGTAAATTAACATGGATGTGAGGTGTTTATGGGCTTTGTCCTCCCTGTTGCAAAATTTCTTAGCAAACTAGACAGTTTAGATCGCGACTATGAAATTCGTTCTGGGAAAGATTTAGAAAAATCGCCACAACCTTATGCAATCAGTTGTTTTTTTGGCGCCAAAGATATCGCGACCCGCAGACAGCAAATTGGCTTTATAAAAGGATTGCTGGCTGCTTTGCGTAAAAATTGGGAGGGTCTCACGAAAGCTGAAGAGGTAATCCAGAGTTTTTTAACTGCCTTGGACGTGCTCATGACTGCCTGCTTCTATATTAAATCCAAAACGAATAGCAATTATTTATCTCCCCCTATTTTAAGCCAACTTCTTGATGAAGCAGCAGAGATAAGCCCTATTAATCTTGTTGATGAAAAGACTCGAGCTACTTGCCTATTAGCAACCAAACGCTATTTGGAAACGAATGGACCGTTGCAAGCTATCAATACCAAAACCAATGCTCCTTTTACAGAACTGGAATGGCATGATTTCCTAAAATTTGCTAAAGATCAATGTGCCTTATTAGATAAAAAACGGTAAAAATTATCCTATTACCTCGATCCTGAGACCCTTAATTGCTCAGCCTTTAGAAATATTAGGTTGGAGCGTAGGTTATGTTATGGGTGATACGATTAGTCATATACCACCAGTCCGCTATACATTAACAGCTGCATTAGGTGGTGGCGTTTATCTGGCAGTGGGATCGTCTGCCAGTGCTTGTATGATTGTTCTAGTTCCTGCAGTTGCCAGCCGTATCCTTGATACCTTTTGTGGCCTCTCCTTAGCCTTTGTAATGGGAAAATCGCTGAGAATAGTTGGGGAAGGTGTTGGGCTCGGTATTGGTATACCACTCGACATAAGTTGCCAACTCCTTGGTGAGGCAATCGGTGAGATCACCGCACTTTATCATTATTCTAAATCGAGAGAAAAACCAAGCGGTATCTCATTAGTTGATAGGCGTCTTATTCAAGATGGTATCGATGTCATGCTTGTTAATCTCAGCCACATACCGTCACAACTAACACTTGAACATAAAGAACATCTTACTCAATTTGAAATGGGTGAATTTGAACTAGGAGAAAATGAGGTCATAGTAACTATCGATGGTAAACATACTAGAGTCCCCTTGATAACTGAATTAGAGACAGCTCGATGTGTTACCTCAATAGACAAGACCGAATCCATTGTCTTGCGATAAAATGATTTAAGCATTCAATTGAATTAACTCACGCACAACACTGGTCGCATAACTACCCGAAGTTAATTTGAAACTTAAATTCAATTGATCGTCTTGCCAATGCCACATCAAATCTTCAATTGGCAATATTAAAGGTCGATATGCTCGTTCTAATCCATGAGATTCAAGAGATTGACACCAAAATTTATACTTACCCAATACCTGTTCTTGTTGAATTAAAGCATCTCCTCCTGCCCGTTCCTGCCCTTTCCCCCATAAAGGAGCGGCTGGCGAAAGATCAAATTCTTCAATCCTGGTTTGGATAAGCTCGTCTGGATCCTCGATGGAAAAAATACTGTTCTTGCCAGCTAATTGCATAACATCACCAGGCAAAGCAGTATTCCATGTTGTTGCTTTAACTCGAGCTGAAAGAATTTGGTTAAATAAAAAGGCTCTCGCTGCTGAATAATAAATCCCACGTAAAAATCGATTTTTTACTTTCACATGGCCACTAAAAAAGGCTTCAGCTTTAATAAGATTTTGCCCTTCATAACCAAATCGCTGAGCACCAAAATAATTTGGCACACCTACACGTCGAATTTGTTGAAGGCGATTTTCCACTTCTTCGCATTCTTGAATATCACGCAAGATCAAATTAAAACGATTTGCTGCAAGCATCCCTATTTTTAATTTTTTAAATGACGTTTGTTTTCAATAACCCGCCATCCTTCTCCAGCAAGCATATCAGGCGCCGCAATTTCCTCACCAGGGCAGTGGACACAAAGCCATTGAGTTGTTAAAGCCTGCCTATCTTTTAGACCCGCATAAGAAATATTTTTTTCCGATTTACCTAAAGTACGCGCTAAAACCTTAACCAATTCTTCCGTGTTCAAACCATTTTTTTCAATACGCAAATAAAGATGCTCGCCTTGACCGCTTAACTCAAAACCAAGATCCTCATCAACTTTAAAATCCTCTGCTGAGGTTTTCATGCTTCCTGTTACCTGTGGTTTACCGTGGGCAAAAGCCAGATCATTAAAATCAAACATAGCTATTATACATCCTGACAAAATTTATAACTGATTAGAGAGTATTTTATCTAAGTTTTACTTTGAACAAAAATAAGTATAAATTTCTTACGCTAAAGCAAAACTGATGTTCGTTTTCGTTACAGATTTATTGGCTTAATTGGAAGGAAGCAATATCTTGAAAAACATTTAGTTATCGGTTTACTCATACTCATAGCCCAAGCAGTTGCAGCACAACCATTGCAACCACTTTTAGTCGCGCAACCGACTACTTGTATATCATCGCAATTTACTGCGACAGGTGATCAGTACTGGAAGTCAATGATTTTAAGACTGACCAATAATTGTAATAAAACGGTAGACTTTCAAAATTCTACGATTTCCTTTGAAAGTACAACAGCAATTAATACATCATTCTGGGGAGATTTTTCACCATTATCTTATCCGGATAGCTCGTTAACTATCTCTTCACAAAATCAGATAACTGGAAATTTTTTGGCTACTCTTCATTTGCATTTTCCGTATTATCCAGGCGCGAACTCTAAACTACCTGCTAATGATTCTATTCAAATTAGGTATGGTGTCAGTGCAGATAATCATCTTGCAGATAGTGTGAATGTTTATTTAGAAACGCCCGTCGAAACAGGCTCATTAGTATTACAAAATGCTTCACCAAAACCGGCCGGTGTTTCGCAAAATTATGCCCTGATTCATTTATTTCACAATGGCCAGATAGTCAATAATGTTCAATTGCCTTGGGCCTCTACGCTCACTTTACCTGAATTACCTATAGGGACCTATAGTGTAGCCGCTGAAAATCTATCTGACAGTGATGGCCATAGTTACCAAGGAAATGCACAACCTTATATTTTACATTAGAAAAGATCAAACAGTTAATTCAACGATTACTTATAATTTGACTCAACAAGAGGGTAAAATTGCAATTAATTTACAAACTTTACCTGATAAATTAGCAGGTTACACCAGTAATCCATTGGTTCTAATAACGCAAAACCAAACAGGAAATTCAATTGCGCGCTCATTGAATTGGGACAGCCTCACTACCATTTCTCAATTACAAGCAGGTGCTACTTACCAGTTCTCAACAACAGCAGTTAATTATAATGGCCAGCATTGTACTCCAATCTTTTCACCTACCAGTTTAATTGCTAGTACAACAAGCCTTCCTGCGACTAATTTAACTTATCAATGCACTCAGATTATTCAGGATTCCGTCACCTTAAATGTTACAGGGGCTCCAACCACCTTAACATCGCTAAAAATAAATATGACACCTCATGATAATTCTACGGTGATATCGCAAACGATAGATTTAAATAATGGCAACGGCTCAGCAACAGTCATACTAGCAGAAGGAGTCATTTATACTCTTTCCTCTCCGGCAGTAACCGGTTATTCGGTTCATTTTTTCACCACAGCCTTTGACAGCCTCTGCCAATGCTGTAGTAACAATAAACTTCAGTCCTGAAAATGCAGAAACCCCACTTGCTATCAATGGACAATTAAAAGTGTGTGGCACACAGCTTTGTAACGAACAAGGAAACGCAATCCAATTAAAGGGAATGAGTACTCATGGCCTTCAATGGTACGGTCTTGGTTCTTGTATAACTGAAGCCTCTTTAAATGTCTTGAGCAAGAATTTTAAAGCTAATGTTATTAGACTTTCTCTTTATGTCCAGGAAGGTGGCTATGAGAGCAATCCTGGTGCCTTTACTCAGCAAGTTAGCGAGTTAATTAATGAAGCCTACGAACGAGGAATTTATGTCATCGTTGATTGGCATATTTTGAATCCTGGCGATCCAAA
>NZ_CALJ01000223.1:18-10428 GCF_000308315.1 Legionella tunisiensis
GTGTAATAATGGCTTCGTAATAACTTCGTATAGCATACATTATACGAAGTTATACGACAAGTTTATTTTGAAACTTCGTGGTTCTTCAATTCGGCATATCAAGATTGAGCGGCTGAATAATAACTCGAGTGCCTTTCTTAAGTTCGACAGGTCCCTTACCGTTATCAACAGTAATACGTTGACTCAAAGAGCCACGCACTCCAGGAAAAACACGCTCTACTCGTTTATCAGTAGCCGATATATGCAAACCGCCCTTTTTTGCTCTCGCACGAGGCATGATTCAAAACTCCAACCAGTAAATAAAGAATTTGTTTTTAATGATAACACAATGTGATTTTTTTATGCACACCAAAGACTATTTATTGTGTTCGGAACGAAATAAAGTATTATCAATACCCAAGAATTATTGTGAAATAACATGAAGAAACAGCATGACGATACTATTTGCTCTGGTGATTAGCTTTATTGCCTTATTATGGTCCGCCAATCATTTGGTTAGCGGCGCATCCGGTATTGCCCACTATTACCGGTTACCACCTTTATTAATTGGTTTAACTTTAGTAGCACTGGGTACTTCTGCTCCTGAAATTATGGTTGCTATTAGAGCATCCATAGAGGGTGTAACTGACATAGCTATTGGCAATGCTATCGGTACAAACATTGCCAATATTGGTTTAGTACTCGGTATAACAGCTCTTTTAAAACCGCTTAGGGTACAACCAACATTATTGCGCCGAGAATATCCTCTCCTTTTTTAGTCATGCTTTTTACTTATTCACTCATTATCGATGGCTATCTTGGCGTTTTGGATGGTTGCCTGTTTTTATTAGTTTGCATCGCCTTAATCACTTATTTTATATATATAACGCGGCAAGAGCGTCCACAAAAACAATTAACTATCGCTTTTCAACAAGCAGCCTTTCGTAAACACTCACTAAAAACTCATACTATCCATTTGATTTTGGGCCTCATTGTTTTACCTCTCAGCGCTAAATATTTAATACAGAATTGTGTTGAACTTGGGCACTGGTTAGGTATAAGCGAATTAATTATTGGCCTGACCATTGTTGCAATAGGAAGCAGCTTACCTGAATTGGTTACATCAATTATCGCCGCAGTTAAAGGTGCTGACGATATTGCCATTGGTAATATCCTTGGCGCCAATATGTTTAATTTAATTGCCGTTATGATTTTTCCTGGCATTATTCACCCTGCAGCAATTAGTCATGCTATATTGTGGCGTGATATCCCAGTCATGTTTGTAACAACCTCAGCTCTTCTATGGCTAAATTATCGTCATAAGAAAAGAATTACTCGTTGGCAAGGCGGCATATTAATATTGATTTATTGTTGTTACGTGCTCTCACTATTTATTACGGCTATAAACTAAATATGTTTGCCCTGTTTATAGATGATGAGTTTTGCTTGGCGTCTTAAAATATCAGCCGCAGCTTTTGCTTCAGGCTGTCCTGCATCTGCAGCCCGATTAATCCAATACCAGGCTACTTTACGATCCTCAATAACTCCCTGGCCATAATAATACATATAGCCTACGGCGTATTGCGCATCGGGATTGCCTTTTTTCGCCTCAGGTATTAGGCGAACAAAAGCCCGTCGGTAATCCTGCGCTTGAAAGCTGCGGATCCCTTCGTTCAAATTTACGTTACTTACACAAGCCGTCGCAATGAGTATCCAAATAAACAATACAATTGTTCGCAATGCAAAACGCATAAGCTTATTCCTCAATTAACGGCTTTGCAGGAGCCTCGAAGATTAATTCATTTTTAGGCAAACTTAAACTCTCAAGGACTCCCTTATGCAAAACCACGACTCCTTTTTCTGTAATTCGTTTGATTACTGCTCCTCCAGGCAAGACATCGCCAATCACATAGGTTTTTTGCCCGCCTCCACCGGCTCGAATAATAACCTGCGATTCATTCTCTTTAGTCGCAAACATAACTCCTACGACCTCAGCATCAAGCATGGATTGTTTAATGTCCGCATCAGCTAAATTGGTTGGGACATAGTCTCCAAACAAAGACGTTTTAAATAAGGGAGAATCCTTACGCAAATAAGCCTGTGCCGGTGTAATATTGGCTTGTGGCATTACAGCTTGTTTTTTTCATTAAATTGAAAAGCGATTATTAACTCCCATACAAATAAAAAAAGACCAGTACAAAAATACAGATAGCCATCATTTTTTGTGGCTCATTGGTAAGTAATAAAGGAAACTTAATCTGTTTTTTTGCATGATTCAAATTAGCATGGTTTTTGCCTATCACTATATGCACTAAAACAAGCAAAGACAAGAAAGGGAGCAACTATGCACTCTAACCAAGAGCAACCCCATATCCAATTAGCCACTATGTCACGTTGGTACGTTGTTTCACGAGCACTCCATGCAGTGGCAAAACTTGGCATTGCTAATCACATGTCCTTAAAACCGATCGATATTGATGAATTGGCAGAACGTACAGGAACAATACCTGAATTATTAGACAGAGTATTAAAATTTCTTAGCGCTTACGGTCTTTTTAATTGCGATGAAACCGGTTATTCGCTAACAAGTTTATCAATGCCTTTACGTGATGATGATCCTCATTCTGTCCGTGATGTTTTGTGTATGGTGGATGACAGTTGGTGGCAATCCTTTGCTCATCTTGATACCAGTTTAAAAACAGGAAATTCTGCTTTCTCCCATCAACATGGCGATAGTTTTTTAGTTTTCTTAGTAAACACCCAGAGAAACAAGCAAATTTTGATCGAGGCATGGCAAGATTATCCACCTTTGATGATGAGGCAATTGCCAAAGCCTATAATTTTTCGCAATTTTCTCAGGTAGTTGATATGGGAGGGGGACGCGGAGGCTTAACGCAGGCATTAGCCCGCCATTATCCCAAACTACAACTAACTCTTTTAGACACTGCCTCTGTCATTGAACAATTGAGAGGCGGAGATTTTCCACCACAGATCAAATTAACTGCAGGTGATTTTCTAGCTAAAATTCCTCAAGCAGATGCTTATATTTTTAAAGGCGTCCTCCATGATTTCAACGATAATCTCATGCATCAGATTTTGTCAAATTGCCATCAACAAATGACAAAGAATACTTCGCTTTTCATTGCTGAACAGGTTATGCCTGACAGCCCAGGTCCCCATCCTAATAAAACAATGGATATCGTGATGATGGTTCTGTTAGGAGGCAGGCAACGCACACTTAGTGAATGGCAGCAATCGATAGAACCCTCCGGTTTTATTTTCCAAGATAGTTATAAAACAGATACCCTGTTTACTCTGATGGCTTTTAAACCAAGTTGAGACCTACTTAAATGCATTAACGGCGAAATCAAAGATGATGTAACGATGAGGTTAAAATGTGTCGCGGATCGTATTCTTTCTTTAACCGCAGCCAATCACTGTAAACAGGGCCAAAATGAGTCTGCCAATAATTTGAGGCTAATTTTTGCCCCAAATAACCTGAAAGATAACGCTTTCCACCTTGTTGTAAAAACAGCTCATCCAAAGTAGTGATAGTCTGCAAACAGCTAGGAAGCAACGCAGGATTCACACCAGGGTTTAAAATCATTAAAGCACAAATATCCTTGGCCTCAGGGAGCATTAAAAAACCAATACGCTTCTTATTAGCTAGTGGCACAATCTGCAGAACCGTTGCATAGTGAATGGGTAGTTGCGTAAGTAATTCCTCGAGTTCCTTAGATAAAACAGCGGTGGGAATAAAGCATTCATACCAGGGATGAAGTAAATCCCATTGCCCCGTCAATTTCATTGCTTCAAAACGAGAATTGTGGCGATGGAGATAAGAATGAATCGATTCATCCTGAATGTGGATCGTTTTCCATGGTTTTAAATGACTGCTAACAGCATTTAATTGCGGTGGTTTATTGTCATACTCCAGTGAAACATGCAAAGCAAAAAGCCATTGGGCAAAGGGCATGCGTCTGCCTTCTTCTGTTAATTTAGCACCCTGCAATGAGGGAGAGCAAAAAGCTTCCACATAATCAGCACCAGATTTAATTTTAGCAATATCATGAATCCATTGATTTTTATCAAGATAAACTAAAAAAATGTTCTAACTTGTTTCAGACAAGGACGTAACTTGATACAAGCCTTGGTTATGACAGCAAAACGTCCTTGCCCGGAAAGACAAGCATGAAACAATTCAGATTGCTCATCAATCTGCGCAATCTTGCCATCAGCTGTAATCACCTCTAAGGCTTTGACATGAGAGCTGATACTACCGAATTTAAAAGAAGACGAGCCCACTCCTCCTGCCGAAAGTACCCCGCCTACCGACAAGTTACAATTATAAGGAAGAACATAAGGAATTTGTGCTTTTTTTAGAGAGACTTCTACTACTGAAGACCAAGTTGTATTTGCCTCAGCCCAGATACTATCTGGCTCATGGACCAGAACATGATTTAATTGCTCTAAGTGCATAATTAAACTACCTTTCTGCGCTAGAGCCTGCCCTCCCTGACTCAGCCCATTTCCGCGAATAGTAACATTCAGATTATGTTGATTAGCATAACCTAATACAGACTGAAGTTTTTTATTGAGGATGGAATACAAACTGCTGACGGGCTAGCTTGATTTAATTTACCGAAATCCTGGGCATAAGAAACAAGCGTATGCTCATCACTGAGCATCGCTTGTCCACTCTCTTTCTCACACTGCTTTATCTGAGACATACTCCAATGCATTGGCTGCATTTTCTTGATTCCTTTGTTTAGCCAACTCTAGTCGTTGGTTACAAGCAAGAATTAATCCATCAAACATCTTACCGAACGCATCGTAACATCTATCAATCATCTTTAATGCTTCACGACGTACATTGACAGGAACAGGTATTGCAAACAATTTGCGTTCCATTTCCTCTTCAAACAAAGCATGAGCTAATTCAACTTCAAGATGTGAACTCGAAAAGTACTTCAGGTTTTTATCTTCTCCAGCTTTCTTCACCTGTTTAGCTACTTTCTCGAAAAAACACATGCCCAGAAGACTCAAGGGTAAGCAATAAAGCAATATTTAATATTTCATCGTCTATTTTATAGATTTCAGACATGATTGCGTATGCCGCATCACGAGTGAGTTGTGATTCTTTACTGTAAAGCCAAGCCACATCATCTCTTGTGCATGATTTATCATCACACAAACCACCCATGTATTTTTTATCATGTAAAAACCATTTTTCATGTCCTGCGTCTTCAAGACGGTGGTGGCGAGCAATTTTTTCAAGTAAGGATCAGTAACTCGCTCTTCATTCAGACGTAAAATATCCTGGAAAGTCATTGCCCAAAAAGTTAATTCAGGGACAAAATAGCTGATTTCCTCTAAACTATTTAATTGAGTTAACACTTCAAAAAAGGATGTCCCATGAATTCTTGTTGTTTGGAATCAATATAAGTTTGTATAGTTTTCATGGTATTTGCCTCCGAGGCACGATTAAATTGGTTGGACAATTCATGTGTTGCACGCTCCATGCCAAAAAATGAATCTTTCTATTCAAATAAGACACAAATAAGCGTGTTTTTTCTTTTTTGCAGGAGAAAACCTCGGAAAGCGACAAAAGAATGTCCCCGAATCAAGCTTAAACGACAAAAAATTGACCAAACAAGCATTAAATTTTAATGAGTTTTTTCAATAAGACTTAAATTCGCCAATTTTTTGTCATATTTTTCCATTAACTTATCCACTTCAGACCAATTTATCTCTTCTATACACCTCGCTTGTAAACAAATTTCATTCAGAAGCTCATTTTGCAAATAGCCATGTGCGTTTGCCTCTGCGTAGGGCGTATTAGTAAACATAACTAACACATGCTTTGAAACATAACGCTGTGGATAACGATGCATTAATTCCTGCTCTATCTGTTTTTTTAAATTAAACTTTGCATCACGAATATCGGTTTGAATTTCATGATAATTAGCCATTGACATCTCTGCTACAGCATCGGTATTAGCCTTACGTGAATTAAAAAATGCAGGCATTACTTGCTGCCAATCATCATTATATTGATCTAAAAACGCATTAAGAATACGGCAGTCTTCAAAAGCACTGTTCATGCCCTGGCCAAAAAAAGGGACTATTCCATGTGCTGCATCGCCAATCAATAAGCAATGATCTTTAAAATACCAGGATGTACATTTTATTGTACTTAAATTTCCCGTTGGATTATGGGTAAATTCATTAATCAAATCCGGCATTACCTCATAGGCGTCAGGAAAAGCCTCCCTAAAGAAAGAATTGATAACTTTTTCATTATTGAGCTGAGCAAAACTGTTCTTGCCTTTATTAGCCAAGAATAAAGTCCCAGTAATTGAATCATCACGATTAGGATTCCCCAGGAGCATAAATGAATCTCGTGGCCAGAGATGTAAATGTTCGGGTATAAAATGTCGAGAAGGCTCTTTACTAATAGACAATTCTTTATAGCCGTGAGGTAGAAATTCCCTTGATGCGACAATAAGTTTCTCCTGCTCAAGAGCTTCACGCACCTGAGAAGCAGCACCATCAGCACCGATCAAGATATCGTATGGTTTGGATAAAAGACTTTTATCTGGAAACTCGAAATATACTACTTTGTTATAGAGATCAACCTTTACCAATTTCATATCAAAATGCAAACGGATCCCTAAGGTTTGCTCAGCTCTATCCAGCAATAACTCATTTAAGCCACTACGCTGAATAGCGTTAATATATTCTGTGTTATCGCGGCCAAAAGGTTGGTATTTTATCGTGCCATTTTGCTCGTGAATGGCTCTAGCACGCATCGGCACCATGATTTTTTCAACTTCAAACATTAAATTCACGCCTGCTAAACCGGTAATGCCTCGACAAGATAAAAGCCAGATTTATTGAGCGTCCTTTTTTCGATTTTTGAGATACGTAAATCAGGTCTCGCTTCAAATAAATCAATTTCATAACCGCGTCTGGCAAGGTACAGCGATAGCAAGACCCCTGCTAACCCAGAACCAATAATGGTTACGCTTCTCATCATGTCTCTCCGTTGCCTGAACTTAGACTAATGAAACCAGGCTTGTGCACCAGCCTCATCTATCCCAAGATTCATCATCCCTAATAAGTCCATCATTATCATAGGCAAGTGACGTTGGGTTTTAAAACTCTCCCCATATAAATAACCTGCTTAAAGTTACAACCACATATATCCTCCTAGCAGTCAAACTACCAGCACCAGTATAGGTATTAATAAGCTTTCAATGAAAAATACCCAGCAAAAATCATACCTGCTGTGTATTTTAGATTGTCAATTTGAAAAGTTATCGATGAATTATTTGAAGAGAACCCTGAAGAAATAAAGATTTATCAACTGAAATGTAACCAGAAAATGGATAACTTAGTGCCATGATAGCAGTTAAATAGAAAGTGACTACTAAAGTCAAAACAATGTGCATATACAATTGCACACTGTGTCTACGTAAACCTAATGCGTTTAACAGAATTAATACAAACGCAACCGAAAAACAAAGACATACCAAGCATTAGGAATCGCACTTTCTAAGAATTTTAAACGACGGTTACGTAATTCCATCGTTGCATTTAATGCTGAAATAATCTCTTTATAAAAAACCTTGGTAATCACTGTTTCAGGCGTATAATTTTGCACAATTGAGTATAAGTTAAACAATAATTGTGAGATGTCAGCATCCGCCTCGCCATTTGCCATCGCTGGCCATTCTTCTTCAATTACCTCTTTTGCATATTGTTCAATAGCTTCTTGTAAGTTCTTAGCCACTGAGCTAGGAAACACTCGACTCCCTTCCCACATTACGGCTAATTTACTGCCTTCATCAACAACTACCTGCTCTGCATTTTCATAATTCTCCCATCCCAAAAACAGAAGGAATCCTAGCAAAATACTATAAACTCCATTGACTAAACCCAAAGATAAAGTGACTGCCTCATCAAAATGGTCGTTTTTTATCCTTATAGATGGCATTACTTTCGTAGAAATAACATAAGCTACAATAGCAAATCCAACATAAATGATTGATATAAAAATATAAAATAAGGTGGGATGTAAGGCGTTAATAATAGTGCGAAACATTTATTTACCTTTTTTATTTATATAATTTTACCAATCTCATGTAGATTCTGTTAAAAACCCGGAAAGTTTTCTAAATAATCCTTTAATGCTGCCGGTGTATTTGGCGGTTTAAAGTAATACCCCTGGGCATAATCACAACCATGAGCCACGATGAAATCCTTTTGTAATTCGGTTTCCACCCCTTCTGCTAATACCTCTAAATTCAAACTGTGACCAAGATTAATAATTGCTCGTGCAATTGCAGCATCATTTTCCTGATTGGATAATTCACTAATAAAAGACCGATCTATTTTCAATTTATTGACAGGAAATTGTTTTAAGTAAGATAAACTAGAATAGCCAGTCCCAAAATCATCAATCACTAAGCTAATACCCATATCTTTTAACTGATACATTGTCTCAACAGCATGATCAATGTCATCAACCAATAAGCTTTCTGTTAACTCCAGCTCCAAAAATTTTGCTGCCAATCCTGTCTTAGTTAAAACTTCAGCAACTACTTCGGGAAGTCTACTTTGTCGGAATTGACGACCAGAAATATTGACAGCAATCCTTAAATCCTTAAATCCTGCTTTATGCCAGCGAATTGCTTGATTACAGGCTTGCTCCAATACCCACCTGCCAATATCGACAATTAAACCGTTTTCTTCAGCCATACCAATAAACTCAATGGGAGAAACCTGTCCTAAAAGATGGCTATTCCAGCGTAATAATGCTTCAAAACCTACTATGCATCGCTTTCTGAGATCAATCAGGGGTTGATAAACGAGATAAAACTCATCTCTTTTCATTGCATCCCGCAACGCATTTTCCAATTGCATGTGATTAATCACGCGTCTATTCATTTCCTGCTCAAAGACACGATAATTGTTCCGTCCACTGTCTTTAGCATGGTACATAGATAAATCAGCATTTTTCATCAGCGATTCATAGTCGAGACCATCTTTCGGATAGTAGCTAATACCAATACTGCCAGTAATTTTTAAACTGTGTTGATCAACCTGAAATGGCTTCTCAATAAGATGTAGAATTTCTGCTGCCATTTGCTGGGCTTGTTGCTCAGTGTTTAATTCTGGCAAAAGAATAACAAACTCATCCCCCCCTAATCGGGCGACCGTATCAAAATCATTCGTAGCAATCAGCAGACGATTGGAAACAGCCTGCAGTAATTTATCTCCGATACTATGTCCTAAAGTATCATTAGTCATTTTAAAGCGGTCTAAATCCAGGAACAGAAAGGCCAAAAGAGATTTCTTCTTCTTGGCTTGCAAAATAGCTTGTTCCACCCTATCCATCAACAATACGCGGTTAGGCAATTCAGTTAAAGGATCATGAGTTGCCTGCCTGACTAATTGCTTTTCCATATCACGGCGCTGCGTGATATCGTTAATAATACAGACGTAATGTCTGATTTTTCCAAAAGAATCACTGACTGGTGCAACACTTAATTCACACCAGAACATTTCGCCATTGCGGCGATAACTTTCCAACTCAACGGTTTCCTCTCTTTGTTCTCTAATGGCGAGATTAATGCGTTTTTGATTAACCTGGTCGGCCTTTGTTCCCTGTAAATGAGCTAAATTTTGCCCAATTGTTTGTTTTCGTTATATCCTGTTATGCGCTCAAAGGCTTTATTGACATAAATAATAGGTTGATTAGGCTTAATGATATCGATGATTGCTACACCATGACTACTTGCCTCAATTGCGCGCTCACGAATACGTAATTCATCCTCTGACATCATTCGCTGAGTAACATCCCGAAAACTGTATACTCTGCCTACAATTTCTGAGCCTACGCGTTGTGGCTGGGTATAACGCTCAAAAATACGACCATCCTTAAAATGTAATAGAGGTAATGCACCTTGCCAATCTGGATTTTCATAGAGATATTGGACATCGGCAATCACTGATGCGGGATTACTTAATTGTTCTAAAATGTATTCAAAACCAATACTTTCCGTACCAGACTCAAGCATATGGGAAGGAATACGCCACATTTCAACAAATTTTTGATTCCAATCCACAACCTGGCCTTTGCCATTAACCATCATGATACCATCTGCAGTAGATTCTAAGGTTGCTCGTAACAAAGACAAGGATTTTTCCAGCTCAATATTTTCTCAAGTATTTCGCTTGTTTCGATTTTAATATTATTGGAAAGAGGCGCGTTAATTGAACGCTGAAATTCTGGCTGCGTGTGATACCATTTTTCCAGTAGGGAAGATAACTCTGGCGTCAGCGAAGGAATGCCTAATTCCTCACATACGTTAGTTAACGATGGCTCCTTGCCATGTCGCTTCACCGTTTCTGCAGCGGAAGCAA
>NZ_CALJ01000222.1 GCF_000308315.1 Legionella tunisiensis
GCATACTATATTAATATCACTACTGCGCAAAAAGAAAGAAGTTCCGTTTCATTTTCCAAAGGCTTGTGTAAACCTTCAATATGATCAAAATTATGGTGAAAAATAAGATATTAACGGCTTTTTTCTCTAGTCTGAAATATTGCTTTATTTTCTTAATTAATTTTGACGACAATTGCCCATCTTTAATTTGATATGGGTCAACACTATTAACACCTAAAATTGCAAGATAATCTGTAGAAAATTGAGCATTAAAATGCTTAGCAATATACTTTCTATATGCTTTAAATGGATAAAATAGTCTTCCGAACAGATTGTATAAAGGAATATCATGATTACCAGGTACAATCAGAACTTCGCATGACAAACATCGTAAAAAAGATTGCAATAGCTCAAATTGATAAGTCTTAGCACGTTGTGTCAAATCACCTGAAATTATTATGATTGTTGGCTTTAGCAAGGCTAATTCAGCTAAAAAACTTCTCTAATATGGTCTTGATGCATTCCAAAATGCAAATCGGAAATATGGATTATTCTCATGATTTATTCGTCAGCAATTGAAGAGAGTTAGGTATAGTTTTATAAATCAGGGGACAATCAGTTACTACAGCATCGCCATCCAAAGAAATAGAAATTCTTTCTTGATTCTTCACCACTACTTTAATTGGAGTCGCCGATTTCATCATTTCAAAATTATTGCTCTTTCCAAATAAGTGGCGCATCATTTTTTCCAGACTCAGCTTGCCATACTTCAAAAAATAAATACCCAGAAGCTTTTGTTGGAAGTTGCTACGCTCTATTTTGGCAGGAAATTGATAAGAATAAAGATTATTACTAACCATAAAAAAGAAGTATTCAGTGATAAATCCAAATCTTCATTTTTTACCGTAATCTGAAAAGTTCCATGATGTCGAAAAGTCTGAATAATACTGGGTATGTAACTCAACCACTTATGATAAAATTTTGCATAATAATTCCTTCTTCGAGCGAATTGAGGATAAAAACCAAGTGACGAATTATTAACAAATACTAGCCCATTCACTTCAGCAAGATCAATTTTTATAGTATGTGGTTTTGTAATAGCATCTAATAGACTACTTATATCAGCAGGTAACGATAATTCCTTTACAAAATGATTCATGGTACCGAGAGGCAGTACACCAAGAGTCGTGGAGGTATTAACGCAATGCTGAGCAGCACTGCGAATTGTTCCATCCCCACCACCCACTAATAAAATCTTAGATTTCTTTATACAGTTTTGAATAGTATTTACCAAGTCTTCAGGTTCAACGGCAAAATAATGATAATTAATTTGGTTATCATCGAACGCAGTAAGATAACTAGTTATTTGTGAAGCATTTTTAGCTTTTTATTTACAACAAGGGCGATAGAACTATTCACAAGTCTCCTTTAACAAATGAAATAGTAAAGCTATTCAACATTTCGCAGCTTGAGCAGTTATAAGTCTTATTTTCGAACATCACAGCGAGACACAAAAAATCAAGCTCATAAATAGCACAATAGTAAATAAGTAAACAGCTCCTTAATTTTTGAAATACTTACGCAATAGCAACCACAATCCTATCGCTACTAAGGCATTTAAAATAGCAATTATAAGAAAAATAACTACTATTCCTAATTGTAGATACAATAGAAATATCACAAAAAGAGAACCAAGTACCATAAATAAAGCATTGCAAATATTATTACTTGCGATGACCCGGGCACGCATGTCATCTTCACTAGCCACCTGCAGGAAGGTATACAAGGGAACAATAAATAAACCACCACAAAATGAAAAAGAAAAAATCAATAGTAATACGTATGTTATTTATTTGAGTAAAAATATAGAAAGCTCTTGTAACGGTAAAGCAGAAGTGACCTTAGGTGATGCAAAATACAAGTCGACAGCAAATACAGATAATAACAGCATTGCCAAAGGTACATATTTTAAGGTAATTTTTCCCCCTAGCAAATGCCCGATTGCAATGGATCCAAACGCAATACCTATAGAAAATAGTGCTAAAAAAATTGCAAAAACGGTCGTATCAGCATTTAAAACATAATGCATATAATCCGGTAATTTAGTGAGAACAACCGCACCAAGCAGCCAAAACCATGAGATAGTAAAAATTGTAGGCAGAACCTTTCTATTTAGTATGGTTTCTTTCAACATTAATTTTGTTGCATGCCAAATATGCCAATCTACTTTCAGTGTTTCTGTTTGGGGGGATGTATTTGGAATAAATAAACTAGAAAGCAAGCCAAGAATTGCTATTAGGTTGGTTAATACTATTGCGTAACTTATATGAGCATCCGTACTTCCAATAACCAAGGCACCAAAAGTCGTTCCTAATAGAATGGCTAAAAAGGTACTTGCCTCAACTAATGCGGTTGCATTAAGAAGTAGCGGACGAGGTAAAAGATCAGGCAAAATAGCATATTTTAACGGTCCAAAAAAACTTGAATGAATGCCCATTCCTGTTAAAACGATCATCATCATTAAAACAGTTTGATAATACAAAGCCAAGCCACCAACAATCATAAGCAAGACTTCAAATACTTTTACCCAGCGAGCCATTTTAGCTTTATCATATTTATCTGCCAGCTGGCCTGCAGTAGCGGAAAACAGAAAGAATGGCAGAATGAACAAAGCGCCAGCCCAGGCTTGATAATGCTCCGATTGAGCTTGTGTGGTACTTAGATGGTAACTTATTAAAGTTAATATAGATAATTTATAAGCATTATCGTTGAAAGCACCAAAGAACTGGGTCAAAAAAAGGTAAGAATATCTTCCTTTTTAACAAATAAACTATTTGACCAGACATCCACTACTCCATCATTTTTTCTGCTTGCAAAGGTAATCAGAAAGCCTATTGAAGTCAAATACGCTTCCGGTTACTTAACTACTAGAGCTCCCCATCATGAATATTGCAATCTTTAGGAATAAGGGGACAACTATAAGCATTCCTATTTACATCAAATACTAATTTTCCTTGGGGATAATGAGGACTAAGAATAATCTGTCCAACACAGTTCAATAATAATGTAGTTTTATCACCCAAGATTAAAAAATTTTCATGGTTAAAACTAAGAGGCAAATTAACTATGCTCCTCACGTTAATAGGTGAAGCTTGAAATAAGCTTCCACTCTGCAAGGGGTAATGAACATACAAATCAATTGGCTTCTCATGGAAAACTCCTTGAGCTTCTAATGCTTCTAAATGTTTATCAGAACAACGCCAGTAGACCTTGTATTCTTCAGCATAGAGGCTTGGTGTTGCAAAAATGATTATTAGAGCAGCAATATATGATCTCATTTTCAATCCCTTGTTTGAGGCCCGATAATTTTAATTAGTTTGCCATAGCACGTTTACTTAAAGAAGCAATAATTTTTCAAGACTGTGTAGATGTGGTTCTGTTTGATCGATAATAGCCTTGGCGCGCCCTTCACAATAATCCTTTACTTCCCTATCAGGCAAAATATAAAAGGTTTTATTTTCTACTTCTCGTACAATGTGTTCAGCTACATCTTCAGCAGGTCGGCTGCGAGCCACTAAATCAGCTACCATATGGTGTAATTTATCCGTATGCAAAGGAGCAGAATTAGTAAGGAGCTGAGTATTGGCAAAAGATGGGCAAATCACTGATACATCAATGGGCTTATCTAAACGTTTAAGATCAAAATATAACGACTCGGAAAGAGCAACCACAGCATGTTTAGACATTGCATAAGCAGCCATCTGTGAACCACTGCATAATCCATAAAAACTTGCCATATTTATCACATGAGAACGATGAGTTTGTTTAAACATTAAGGGCAAGAAAGCTTGTATACCATGAATCACACCATACAAATTGATATCCATAACTTTACGAATATGTTCACTCGTTAATTCCCATATAGGGGCTAAATGACCACTTATTCCAGCATTATTGAATAACCAATCTACACGGTTAAAACGCTCATAACTTTGTTTTACTAAATGACGAAGGCTTTCAGGTTTTGTTACATCACAAACGACACCAAGAACATCAACCTTTGCCTGCATACTTAACTGTTCAACTCGATCACAAAGTGTAGTGACAGCATTATCAGCCATAACCACATGAATCCCACGCTGGATACAAACTCGAGCTAGTGCAAGGCCGATACCACTCGCAGCCCCTGTAATTACTGCAACACGTTGCTCCAATTCCATTCCATTACTCCCTATAGTTTGTTGATTTCTATTGAGGTTATTCACACTTTGGTAATTAAATTCTCTTGAATTGCGGCACAACGTACCTCTGCAGCCTAGCAAATCATTACTTGAGTTAAAACTTTTTGAGCGATAGCGAGCCAAACCTCATCTTTTGATTTCAAATAAACCAGAATGGGCGAATAATAACGATTCTTGCCCCTGAAGGTCAAGAAATAGTTAGATTGACAGATCCAAATGAATCGCAGCAATAAATATCAAGCCAGGCACATCAGCCTGACTTGCTTGATATTTATTCGCTAACAACTACAACATCTTGGGCTTTGAATCCTTTGGGACCTTTATCAAGAATATAAGTTACCGAATCATTTTCATGTAAGGTTTTGAACCCAACACCTTGAATATCTTTGTAATGCACAAATATATCATCACCTTGTTGATTGACGATAAATCCAAATCCTTTTTTTCATTGAACCACTTAACATGGCCAGTTTCTCTTTGCGACATTCACTATCCCCTTCTTAAACTCTTCTACCCAAAACGGTAGGCAAACATCTCAGCATCCATGCAGTTCAAATCGCGGACAACTATAAAAGAAATACCGCAAAGGCCTCTTAATTTGCGCTACAATGGATACATCACAATGCTTGGGCACCCAAGCATTGTGATTAGCATAACAGTTTTTTATTGATTGTTAACGATTTTTTTAAAATCTTCGAATTAAGCTTTTATCATTCATACATTGATTATTGAATGTGAGTTTTCTTGATTTATTTTATAGGATGTTTAAATGGATAATTATAAAGAAGCATTTATTCGCTTAGCCTTGGATTGCCAAGTCTTAAAATTTGGCGAGTTTACTTTAAAATCTGGTCGCTTAAGCCCCTATTTTTTAATGCAGGATTATTTTATCAGGGTGAAGCCTTACGCCAACTCGGCCAGTTTTATGCTAAAACGTTAATAAAACATGGCATTGACTGCCAGCATTTGTTTGGTCCTGCATACAAAGGCCTCCCTCTGGCAACTGCTACCGCTATTGCTCTCGCTGAATTAGGAAAAGATATAACTGTGACTTTTAATCGCAAAGAAGCCAAAACACATGGAGAAGGTGGACAACTCATTGGCGCTCCTTTACATGGCAATACAGTAATTATCGATGATGTCATCACAGCAGGAACAGCCTTTCGCGAATCACAAGCATTAATTGCCGCAAATGGTGGCAAGCTTACAACAGTTGTTATTGCCCTTGATCGTTGTGAGCGTGGTCTAACTAATCAATCTACTCTTGCAGAAATTGAGACGCAGGGTATTCGTGTATTATCCATTATTACTCTGTTTGATTTAATCAACTACTTGCGCCAAGATGGACAATTGAAAGAAGTGGAGCGTTTGCTTGCTTATCAAGCTCAATATGGTGTTAATTAGCGTTACCCCCTGAGCAGCTTTGCTGCACAGGGGATTTTAACTGGCTTTAGTAAGCAGCAATATCAATGGTTTTCATTTTATGATTAATTCGTTTACCGCCTCGAAGTGTTGTTAACGTTATTTTTCGCCCACCTTTATATCAGTGAACAGATTATAAAGGGCATCATAATTTTTCACCGGATGGCCATTTAGGGCGACAATAATATCGCCAAGATGAACACGACCCAAATGATCTCGCCCTGTTCCACGCAGACCGGCTAAAGCAGCAGGCGTATTGGGTATAATATCTGCAATTAAAATACCTTTATCCACACCCAACCGCTGCGCAATACTTGGTTCAACCCGCTGAATACCAATACCAGATAACACAACCCTGCCATTTTTGATAATTTGCGGCACAATACGAGCAATATCATCAGCCGGTACAGCAAAACCAACACCAGCAGACGAACCAGAGTTTGAATAAATGGCTGTATTTAAACCAATCAAACGTCCTTTACTATCTAATAAAGGCCCACCTGAATTACCAGGGTTAATCGATGTATCCGTTTGAATCATATCTCGTATGGCTACGCCGCCTGCGCCTGGAACTTGACGTCCTAATGCAGAGATAACGCCCACGGACAAACTATGATCCAAACCAAAAGGATTACCTATAGCAATCGTTTTTTGTCCTACCATTAAATCATGAGTATGCGTTAATTCGAAAGGCACATAGGATTTTAATAATTCCAATGCCTTGGGCGAGCTGATAGCAAGCACAGCAATATCCTTACGAGGTTCAGTGCCAATTACTTTGGCAGGAACCGTTAAATTGCCAATACTGACTGCCAAACGCTCTGCGCCATTGACCACATGAAAATTGGTAACGATATGACCTTGCGTATCCCATATAATCCCCGAACCAGCACCCGCCTTCACTTGCATATGCTCATAAGAGCGTTTAACTGTCGCCATGCGATGAACATAAACTACTTTAGGTGAAAATTTCTGGAATATTTCAACTGTATTACGTTCATTCGGTAATAATTCATCAAGTGTTGTACTATAAGAGGAGGATACAACAAAAAACTACAACAACTTAAAATAATGCTAACAACTTACATCTCATTATCAAACTCCATTCCTACTGCACCAGTTAAATGCTTACGAATACGTTGACGCTCTACTAATTTATCAATTACCACTTGAGGGAAATCAGTAATGGTAATCACATTTTTACTGATTAATATTTCAATTAAATCTTCCAGTACACGAATTAACTGTAAATCTGATTGTGTTAATTTAAAACGATTTTCATGATCACAATCATTAAGAAATTCCACTACCTCTGGAGCATCCATATCCATTTGCTCCGTATCAGCAGATGGCTCTGCATAAAGCGCACATATTTTACCTTGTTTATCGCGTTTAATGTAGACCACTTGGCTCATCCTTTAAGTTGGTTGATCTAATTATACTCATTTACAGTGGATAAATAAAAATATTCAGATTGAATGCTGGCAATCAAAGGTATCGCTAAATTGCCCATTATAACACCAACTCGAGATTATTTTCACCATCAATAAGGATTATCTTGATTTAACCCCTTAATCGACTTTTTAATAAAGCGCACACTCATCTATTTACAGAAAATAGTCATATTTATCACTTGGTAAAATTATTAATGCAAATGAATCAATTGGCTGTGCGTATTAACCGCAAAATAATGGCAAAAATCCTGGTATGACTCTACTTCAGGCCACTCCCCAGCTCGATCACACATTCGTAGCATTTCAGCTTCAAAAATTGGTCGGTAGTAGTGTTTAAGAAAAGGCTTCACATCTGCCAATTTAGCAAAATTTTTAATAACAACTGTCGCATTTTCAGCAAGGTGAGATAAATTGATATGTTTTAAAGCAGTGACCATCTCATTTTGATCTTCAGCTGCTGTTCTCATCCACCTCAATAATACAGAGCGAGGCTTAATACGTAATAACTGCTGCCCAGCAGCAACTGAAGGTTCCATAAGAACTATTTGCGAATGCAATTCAAATTTGAAACAACATAAAAAATCGAGGAAAGTACCTTCAATCTGATTGTGTATGCTTTTTCCTGCCCAGCGGCTTATTTCATATCTGAACATAGTCGGGAAATGGCGCTCGATCTCATTTAAAGTAGCTTCTTCGCTATCTTGTCTGGTCATCACATAAGCTGTGTTATCAATTTGTAGTTCGTTTAATTCAGGCAATTCTAGGTCGGGTAATTGTGATGTCAGGAATGATAAAAATACAGCCGTTGGTTTAAGAACTATAATTTCCCATTCACTTCGTTGCATGACGCTCTCCTTGACTTTATTGACTCATCCTGAGTACAACTAAAAAGCAAAAATCAACGCCCCCTCCCCACTTTTTTCAGGGAAGGCTATCAGATTAAACTCCTTGTAAAATAATAGCAATATCTAATATTGGTTTTTTAATCGTTTTTAACTTGACATGACCAACATTATGTATATGCTTGCCATTTTATCCCCAATTGTTCAAACATGAAATTCTTAAAAAATTGGTTACTGGCATAACTCTTCTTTTAGTAATCATTGCCATCACTTTATGGGCATTAGCAAAATCAATAAAACCTGAAACAGTTAAATCTTATGTTAGCTCCCAATTGAGCACCTTGACCGAACGCAAAAGTCTCGTGAATGGCGATATTTCCTGGCAGGTATTCCCTCGCCCCGGAATTAAAATTACTGGTGTACAGATAGGTAATGAAAACGATAATGCAAATTATTCAGTAAAACTGGAAAACCTTCTTTTTCATCTGAAAATCACTCCGTTATTACGGGGTAAATTGGTTTTTAGTGAATTAAATGTTGACGGTTTCCGCATTACTATCAATCCAGATTCCCCTCAACCACCAGCCAAGGTTAAGAAAAATAAACAAAATAGTAACACTACAAAAACTAATAATATGACTGAAGAATTTGCCATTGAGCGATTTTTGCTAAGCCGTGGTCAGATTGTTATTGTGCAAAATCAGAAGAAAATAACTTTTTCTGGCTTACAGATAGGTGCAGAACAGTTTAACCTGCAAAAAAATTCTTTTCCTCTGCAATTAAAAACTATGCTTGATATGTCAGAAGCCAATGAGTCTCTTTTAAAAGCACATATTAATTTCAAGGGCAGTACTGCTCTATCAGCGTCTTTATTTAATAATCCTGTCATTGCGCTGCAAAATCTTCCCTTGGAAGGTCAATTATCCTTACAAGATGTTCGCCTTAAAAAGTTAAAGATCAATAAAATCAGTGCCAATGCAAAAACCAAGATTGGTGTTTTTCATTTAAATCCTTTAACTTTGAATTTATATAATGGCCAATCGGTTGGTGATCTTAGTTATGAATTTGCCAGCAAAAAACTAACTGTAAATCAAACTGCTACCAATCTTGACAGTAGCAAACTCCTTTATGACTTGGTTAAGAAACGCTTATTTAAAGGAAGCGTGGATTTCTCTATCCATGCCCAAACCAATATGCAAGACTCTAACTGGCCAGAGCACACCAGTGGTAATGGTAGTTTAACAATCAAAGACGGGGTAGTTGAATCAATTAATCTCGATAGAGTTATTGATGAAACAAGCAATAAAATCAATAAATTAATGACCAGTAAAAAGAAAGATGCGAAGCAAACGCTAGAGTTAGGTCAATTTGAGGATCCTAGTATATTCAAAGGAAACACTCGCTTTGAATTGCTTACCTTCCAATATCAACTCCAAGATTCTACCTTGCAAAGCAATTCTCTGGTACTACAAGCCGAGAAATTGCAATTAAAAGGAGAAGGTATATTGAATTTAAAAGACTACAATCTCGATAGTCATTTATTTGCAAAAGTTGCTTTAAACGATGAGAAGGTAGAAAAATTCAACAAATTTTGGGCGGTAGTTTTCCTATTTTAGTTCAAGGCACTTTAACAAAACCTGTTGTTTTACCCGATCTAAAGAAAATTAATCCAATATTGACCAAGGCTTGGCTCAAGGAAACGTTGGTCAAACCTGTTGAAACCATAGTGAAGCCGGTTAAACACATTCAACAACAACTTCAAACAATAATTTTTAGCGGTAATAACCGTGATACAAGAGCAATTCAGTAACCTATTATTGGCGTGGTTTGATTTGCATGGACGCAAAGATTTACCTTGGCAACATCCACGCTCAGCTTATCGAGTATGGATTTCTGAAATTATGCTGCAACAAACTCAAGTTAAAACCGTCATTCCTTATTTCAACCGTTTTATAGATAGTTTCCCCGATGTTTGGCAATTGGCTAAAGCATCTGAAGATCAGGTTTTAGCCCATTGGTCAGGATTAGGCTACTATAGCCGTGCCCGTAACCTCTCTCAAACAGCAAAAATTATTTGTGAGAAATATGCAGGTGAATTTCCCCTTGCGTTGGTAGATCTCGTTGCTTTACCTGGTATTGGCCCCTCTACCGCGGCAGCCATTGCTTCACAAGCTTTTAATCAACCAACAGCAATCTTGGATGGTAATGTCAAGCGTGTGCTATGCCGTTATTTTCTAATTGAGGGTTGGCCTGAACAGAGTGCTATTAAACAACGGTTGTGGCAACTAGCCAATCAATGCATGCCCAGACAACGTTGTGCTGATTATACGCAGGCTATCATGGATTTAGGTGCCACTTGTTGCACAGTCAGACAACCTAATTGTGCTTCATGCCCAATACAAAAAACCTGCCTGGCAAACATTCACCATAAGACTGCTTTTTATCCCCAAAAAAATTGAAAAAAACTTGCCCGTCAGACAGCAACAATTTTTATTGCTTCATACAGAGGATAATAAAATTTATCTTGAAAAAGAGCACCTACTGGTTTATGGGGAGGACTGTGGTGTCTGCCAATTATCGATGACATAACAACTTGTCCCCAAGACTATATAGCAAAAAACTATGCTTTAACGAGTCAGCAGCATACAGAACTACTAACGTTTAAACATAACTTTAGCCATTTTCATTTATATATCAAAGCATTAGCACTGAAAACAACCAGTAAAAAAATGTGTTGGCCGAATGCCCGGGAAACTGGTTTGCCGCAACTGAGCTTAATCAACTCGGGCTTGCCAAACCAGTTAGCGACATCATTAATCATTTTTTTCGGACAAGCGTGATTTAAATCCCGTATCATTACTCTCTTAATTTGGACCCTTAATTGGTGGTTCCTCTTCAGGAGAATCAGAAGGAACAGGACCGGATTCGTAATGCTGACTCTTATCAAAGAACAACCATGTTTTAGCGGCTTGTTGAAAAAACGTTTTTATTTTATCCAACAGAGCAATTAATTTCTGTGCCAAAACAGCAATTTTATTCAGGTCTTCCCCTATTTCTTTGCGTACCGGTTGATCCGACTCCTGGAAAATTCCAGCCAATCTACTTACCTCACCATTTCTTGGATTAGCCAACGTTAAACTAGTCGCTATCTCGACCTCTTGGCATTCATCTTCGGTAAGCAATCCTTGCTGAGTTGCGTCGGTTGCTTTTAGGCGTACTCGATCAATATCGCCCTTCAATTTTGCCATCACGTCTTTGAGCGCCTCACAATCTGTCTGTAATTCCATAATAATTTTTAATTTATTATGCATATCAGACAATTCCTCATCGGAAATCATATAACCTAAGTTCTTCAATGCGGCTTTCATAGCTGTGATACGAATAACTTGTTCTTGTAATAAAACAAGATTTTCAGAGAAGAAAATAAGATCAGCCTCAGTAAGATTTTTAAGATCCAGCGTGCCACGCTTTTGCTGCATTTTGTCATATAACTGATTAAAGGCATCTAACTCAACTACACAATGTCTAGCATATTTATTAACAATTATTTCTTGCTTTAATTTTTAGCAGAAAGGTCTTGCCAAAAATCAAAACCATTTGCTGCTGAAATAATTTCTGCTTGCAATTTTTCTTGCAAAACCACATCTGGCGGCTGTTGTTTCATTACCCAACGCAATTTTAGTAAAGCATAAAGATGGGCTTCCCTTTTTCTGGATCACCTGTATAAAAATCCATGGATACATCTTTAATGAGCCCTTTGACAGCTATTTCTTCTAATTCACTATCATATTTTCTGCAAAAATATCATCCAAAGTCTTAGAAAGCGTCTCATCTACTGCATGAAGATGGGTTAGTTCCAAATCAATCAACTTCTTCACACAGAGCTTGTACTGTATATCGAAGTCATGCAATTCCGCTAAGCTGGCGCCAGCATCTACCCTTAAATCAGCAACAGCCAATTCCACTTCCTGGTGAAGTTTTTGCATTTTCTCATCATAAGCAAAACGTTTATTAACTGAATCGCTAATCTGAATTGAGCTGTAATAACGATTAAAATCAACAAGTTCAATCTCAAAGATACCAGCCTCCCAAGATTCAAGCGCTTCAAAATTACCTTCTTTTTGTTGATAGACGCGTCCCGTACTACCCCAGGGATTTCTCATTTGGACATAACAGACCGGGCGTACTGACCTCTCTCCCTTGGCATTGACAACTACTTCGTCGCGGGTAACAACTTTTAATACCGTATAAGCATGCCGATTACGTAGACCTGGTACAGCTTCCTCGAATTTAGATGGAGTAGAAGCAGTTACCAAACAGCCATCTGCTAACGCTTTCTCTATCGCGCGGAATTGTTGAATTTGATCTACCTGGTAATAGCCTGAAAAGGAATCACGCTCACCTCGAACAACATTAGCTTCAACTGGTACATCGATATAATTAAAGCAATGTTTAATAAATTGCTGTGCATCTGGGTGAGTGCTACCTATAAGATCGATTAATTTCAATAACTTAGTTGTCTCTTTATCCTTTGAGGCAAAAAATCTTGTCGCACTCTGCTTTATTGTCAAAATAAAACAATAGGTAATCTTTATACTCCTTGTAAGCTGTGAGAGAGTCTGTCATCTCTTCATCAGGAATCGCCCCAGTAAACTCTGTTCGTAAAGCATCAAGAGCAGGTGACGAAGGGCTATCCTTATACATTTCTATAATTTTATCTATATTGCACAATAAAAAGACTTTCTTATTAAGTCCTGTCTTGATTGTGCTCTTAATAAACGATAAATCATCCACTTCTATAAATTGGGTAATATTCCAAGGCTGTTCTACTTTTTTCCCAACCTTTTCGGAACGAGTATTTATTCCAGTTAAAATCTTAGTTGCCGTCGCTGAAAAACCACCTTCATTGAATACAGAGCTTATAGACGCATCTACTTCTCCGTCATGCCTGGTTTGCATGGTGGCATAAGCTGATTCCAATACATGCACCCATAAAGCCTTATGGCCACTTAATGAGCCACTCTGATCATGTATAACCGCTGTAGTTATCCGTTTATACACTGGCTCTAGCGTTTTCGGATTAAATAACCTAACGGTTGTCGTACCGTCATTATTTTGCACCATCATCCCACGGAGAAAAGCAGACCCATTAGGGTGATTTAGGATGGCTTGTATTGAAGCAAGTAAAAAACAATCCGGAATTTGTCCCTGATTAATTTCACTTAATGAAGGTGAACCAGGATCTGGAAATAAAGACTCAACACTACGCTCATAATGCTCATTAAAACGAAAACAAGAAGCGAAGTCAGTCGTTGTATACGTATAACTTTCCCCACGCACAGTATCACGTTGACTTTCTGGAAGTGATGTATCAGCACTCGCCTTATTATCACTAAAACAAGTTATTTTGAATCGTGGTTCTTCATTCGGCATATCAA
>NZ_CALJ01000221.1 GCF_000308315.1 Legionella tunisiensis
ACTCGCTATGCTTAAGTTTCGCGGGCCGTTAGCTCAGCTGGTAGAGCAGGAGGCTCTTAACCTCTGTGTCATAGGTTCGAACCCTATACGGCCCACCATTTTCCCGCAACACCCAATGTACGACAAGCCATTGCCATAAAAACACATTATGTATACTGTTCCTTATCAAGTTTAACAAACGTACTGCCAAGAAAATGCTTTCTACAAGCTTTAATCCTATTACTGTTATTCCCTACATTATTATCGGCTGAAAAGCCGATACGAACTGCCACACCTATTTCCTGCTGTTACAACTTTATAAACCTTCACCTGGTGAGGCTGCGCATGTTTACACAAAAATATAAATATTTACCCTTTGTAATGTGGTTTTTTCCATTAGTATTTTTTACCTATCAATTCATTCTGCGCCTCTGGCCTGGTTTGATGATGTCGCAAATGATGACGCAATTTTCTATCGATGCCAGTCATTTCGGCTTGATTGCAGCGTTTTATTATTATGGTTATTCAAGTATGCAAATTCCCGCTGCGCTTCTCTTGGACCGCTTCGGAGCTAGATATATAGTAGGCGTTTTTTGCCATTGTTTGTGGTGTAGCTACACTGTTATTTACTTATACCAATAATTGGTATTTAGCCTGTTTGGCCCGATTCCTGGTTGGCGTTGGTTCCGCTGCAGGTTTTTTAGGTGTATCTAAAGTCGTGTCTGAATGGTTTCCAAAAAATCAATATACCAGAATGATTGGTTTCTCCTTTACTGTAGGTCTTATGGGGGGCGATCTATGGTGGTAAACCACTTAGTCTTCTTATTGAGATTTATCATTGGCAAAACGTTGCCCTGACTCTTGCTGTAGTTTCTATTGTGATTGGTTGGTGTACTTACCTTGTTTTGCGTACTCCTACTCATAACAAAAGTGAAAAAACCTATCCAGAGTCATTTAGACTATCCAGTTTTAAAGCGCTCCTTTCATCACCTACTATCTGGTTATTAGCGCTTGCGAATTTGTTGATGGTCGGCTCTCTGGAAGGTTTCAGTGATGTATGGGGAGTGCCTTATTTAATGACTGCCTACTCAATTACCAAAAGTGAGGCGGCGGAACTTATCTCATGTGTATTTTTGGTATGCTCTTTGGAGGACCTGTTTTAGCATTTTGTAGTAAAAATTAAGTAATTACACTGTCATTGCTTTATGTGGCTTGGGCATGGCTGGGCTATTTGCTGTCTTATTAATGCAGGAAAATTACCACTGGTGGTTTCTTGTCTGTTTATTTTTACTATTGGCTTACTATGTTGTTATCAAGTACTTGTCTTTGCAGCCGGCTCCGATTTGGTCAAGACAGAACAGTTGGGTCTTACCATTGCGTTTCTCAATTGCATCAATATGCTTGGCGGCTCTTTTTTCCATACTGCCATAGGCAAGGTCGTGGATCTCTTCTGGAGTGGCTTAGTAAGCAGTGAAGGGATTAAACTGTATAGTCTACTCGCCTATCAACGTGCATTAATGTTAATACCAATCTGTGCCGTTCTCGGAGCGTTAATTGTTTGTTTGCTGGGTTTCAAATCCAGCAGGCAACAGGAACTATCTGGAGCTGCACTCTACACATCATAGTTGGAGAAAATCGTGGAAAAATTATTTTGGCAAGATCCCTATCGATGCACACTCAATACAAAAATTATTTCCATTGCTAATAATGATATTTTGCTAGAAAAAACGATTGCCTATTCATTTTCTGGTGGTCAAGAAAGTGATAAAGCTTATATCAATGATCTTGAGATCATTGATTCAAGAATGGAAGGTTCTCTTATTTATTATACGCTTGCTAATGGCCATAACCTTAGGATTAATGATGAAGTCGTTATGACCATCGATTGGCCACGCCGCTACAAACTTATGCGTTTGCATTTTGCGGCAGAATTAATTTTAGAACTCGTCACACAAAAATATCATTTTAAGAAAGTTGGTGCCCACATTGCTGAGCATAAAGCTAGAATCGATTTTATTCATGACGGAAATATTTCCGCAATTTTTGCGGAAATATTAGCCGAGTACAATGACATTATTGAAGCGGATAAACTCATTCAAACTGGCTATTCTGATAGGTCTACACAACGTCGTTTTTTGGAAGATCGATGGTTTTGCTGAGGTTCCCTGTGGCGGGACACATGTTAAATCGACAGCCGAAGTAGGCTATATTGCCTTAAAACGCTCACATCCAGGAAAATTGATTGAACGGATAGAAATTAAATTGCTTTAACTTAAGTTTATCAACATTCTTCCATCACAGGCTGCGGCTTGTTTCTGGGAACTCACCACAAAAATTTAGACAACAGGAGTCAGTCACTACCTGCCTCTTTTCGGAGTGGCGAAAGCCACGTCTCGAAAGCCAAACATGAAAGCTTCGAGACAGCACTACGCGGTTCTTCAGTCCGAACGAGCCAAGTGCTGTCTGAGCATTTTCCTGTTTAAATTTCGTGGAAATCTCTCGGAGCTTGTTTTGTTGCATCCAATCAACCTTAATCAAAATCTTTTTTCAATTGAATACAATATTCTTAACAATCGATAAAACCCAATTCAACCAAAATGCAGGGGCCATTAGCAATGATATTGATTTTATTTTTCAGGCAATTACTAATTGCAGTGTCACTTTCTGCCCCAGGTTGCATCCAAATATTTTGAATGCCCTTTTTTATGGCTTGTGCCACAATTTTTTCGGTAATCCAAGGAGGAGTAATAATAGAAATACTATTTACAGATTGTGGTAACTGTGCAATTTCTGTGATGCAGGGCACCCCTTCCACCATTTTTTCTCCGGGGTTGACTGGATAAACCGTTTTATTATGTTGCAAATAACAACGCAGGACTTTGTTACCAACTTTTTGCCGATTATTTGAAGCGCCAATGACAGCATACGCACTCGAGCTAAAAAATTGTTTTATCTTATCAGACATGTTTCATTCCAGTTCTGTAGTTATTCATTATTGAATTATCATTTAAGTGTATACAATTCCACGTTAGACTGTTTCCATTTGTCCTTTTTGCCTTTTTAACCAAATAAATTTATAAACAAGCGCAGCAAATGTTATTTTTCCTATGGCGCCTAAAATATAAGGCCAAACCCCCCATCCACCAAGCCTGTTTAAAACCGAAATGAAAACTTACTAGCAAAAAGCCACAGAATAAAATCAATGTTTCGTTCAAAGACAGACACAACCAGATCTTAGCAAAAATGTTGTGGACGTATCGTTGCCAAAACTCTACCTACCATCCAGGAAGCCACCAGAAAACCCCAATAATAACCTGCTTTAATTGAGCCAAACCAATTAGGTGCTGCAGAGCCATCTGCAAGAACAGGAAACCCGAGAGTAGCAAGTACCAAATAAGTTACAACTACCCAATACGCTTTACGTTGAAGAGTCATTGCTACGAGAGAAACACTCAAACTTTGTAAAGAAAGTTGTAGCGATATCCCTGGAAGTGGTAATTTTTTTGCGCCATAAGCGCCATGAAACAAGCACCTAACATTGAGAAAGCAATTATTTTCCATGAAGAAATCAGTATTTTATATTGTAAATTCAATATCATAGCCATACCATCTGATAAGATGGTTAGGTTACCTTCTTCTATCAATTAGTGAATAATCATATAGGGCATTCTCTTATCGGTAAATCGGTGATTTCAAATGATTTCATTACCATAAATGATGCAATATCACCCATAGTGATGTTTTTTAAATAAAATGCCAAGCTCCTCTGATGTGTAAAACCAAACGATTGAGGTTACAGTTCAATCAACCGTAGTTCCTATGCTTAATCTCTATTTAAAAGTTAATAAAATAGAGCTTAAAGTAAATAAAACAGGAATCTGTAACAGCTTAGCAACAATATATTGCAAATATGCTTTGGAAAATAAAGAAGAGGAATTTCTTACCATATTGCGATTTATTGAGCATAAAGGTAAAGAAATTTTATATGCTCAAGAACATGGTGTCCCCCTGCCTGGCACTGATGAATTTTCCAATCTGGATGAAAGTATAATTAACAAATTTATTGGTGAAGTTTTATTTACCTATCGCCCTAAAGAAGTCGATAAAACACTTAATCGGGATCATAACCCCTAATTACTTACAGGAAGGTATGAACTTTCCTTAGTTATGAATATTACTTGCTTTCTTATATAAACAGTCTATACCTATAAATGATATTTTACTTAATATAAGGATATTGCGATGGACTTAAATAAACGTATTGAGCCCAAAACATGGGCATTTGTAGAAAAAATACAAAACGCCGGTGGCAAACCTCTTTATGATCTACCTGTGTCAGAAGGCAGGGCCATATTTGATAAATTACAAGAGTTGAAATCCGATAAACCTGATGTAGACGTTGAAGATCACATCCTCCCAGTTGGTCCCAAAGGCAAGGTTTCTATTAGAATTATCCGTCCCAAAGGAGCGAAAGAAGCTCTGCCTGTCATCATGTATTATCATGGTGCTGGTTGGGTTTTTGGGGACTACCAGACTCATGGACGTCTTGTTCGTGAACTTGCTGTTGGTTCTCATGCAGCAGTGGTATTTGTAAATTATAGCTTAGCGCCTGAAGAGCAATATCCCACACAAATAGAGGAAGCCTATGCTGCAACGAAATATATCGCAGAGAATGGTAAAAAATTCAATCTCGATACCTCTCGCTTTGTAGTTGGAGGGGATAGCGTAGGCGGTAATATGACCATCGCCATGACCTTGCTTGCCAAACAACGTGGCGGCCCCAGGATCGATTATCAAGTTCTTATTTACCCAGTAACTGATGCTAATTTTGAGAATGGCTCTTATACAGAATTTGCAGAGGGACCTTGGCTAACTAAAAAAGCGATGGAATGGTTCTGGAATAATTATTTGCCCAATAAAGAAAAACGAAAAGAAATAACCGCTTGTCCATTACAAGCCTCTATTGAGCAATTAAAAGGTTTGCCGCCAGCATTAGTCATTAACGGTGAATGCGATGTACTCCGTGATGAAGGCGAAGCTTATGCTCATAACCTAAACGCAGCGGGTGTTCCTGTTACCGGAATCCGACATCATGGAACGATTCACGATTTTCTGATGTTAAATGATATCGCAGATACTCCTGCTTGCCGGAATGCAATTGAAACCATTAATGGTCATCTGTGTGCTGTTTTTAATCATAAACATAAACAATAAAACCCCTACTCCATGCTAACATCAAAGCACCAAATTTCTTTGATGTTAGCATTTTTCTTTCAGTAGCCTGATTAAATATCTGAAACACGATTTAAATGTAATTAAATATTGTTAAACCTTGAATGCGGGCAAAACTTTGTTGTGCTGCTTGTAAATAAATTCGCTGTAAATCCAGTTTGACAGCCACTTCAGGAAGATTAACATCTTCCAGTGAAGATAGTGTTTCTGTGCTTGTTTCAATTAAGTCCATATTGACTTGATCAGCCACATCCAATTGGTTCAGACGAGCTCCTACCTGGGCTTGATAAGCAATGATATTGTCAAGTGCCGTATCGAACTGATCGAGCAACTGATTATTTTCAGTTTGTACGATTGCTTTATCAATAGGGCTGGCAAAAGGCCTATTAAGATTGTTAACCATGCGAGAAACAGTTGAAAAATAGATTCATTACGTGCAGGATTGATAGCAAAGCTATCACCAACCTGTGGCTCACCGGAAATAGTTATTTGTATCCCATTAAAACTAATCGTTGATCCAGCCTCATAAACTGGCGCATCATCAACCAGGCCAGAAGGTGGAATTACTGAGCCACTACTCACTCCACTTACCATCATTACCAACTGGTTAGACGAGTTTAATGAAAATTGCAGAGTATAATCATCAGGAACAAAAACTGCTGTATCATAAACCGTTCCTGAACTCACTGAAGCAGTGCCCGTATTTGGCGTAGCAGTAGGTGTAACGGTAAAAAAGTGTTTCCATTGAGAATACGCATGAATAAATCAGAACCATTATCGTTAGTCGCAATTTTCAAACCACCACTAATGGTTTGTAAACGTTGCGTTTCATCACCGTTATAAAGGAATTCTCCATTGACATCCCTGGTGAATGGTTGAGTAGCAGTTTTACTGCCACTAAATAAATAATAACCATTGCTATCCTGCGTATTTCCCATACCTAGCAATTGATCTAAAAGGTTTTTAGCTTCCTCACCAAGCGCATGGCGATCAGCTTCTGAGAGAGCAGTACTACCCGCTTGAACTTGTAATTCCCGAAGACGCTGAATAACACCAATTGTATTACCCAACACACTTTCTTCAAAAGTCAGGGCACCAACTGCTGCCTCACGATTCTGTTGCATTCGCTCAGCCGCATTAATCCGTTGCCTCATCAAATCAATTTTTGAAGCGGAGATAGGATCATCAGAAGGTGATTCTATTTTTTCTGTGATGACAATTGCTGCTGCAATTTCAAAGTCTGTGCTTGTTGAGTTAATAATCCATTAAGTCCACGCAGAAATATTTGATTGGTTGAAATGCGCATTGATCACCTCAGTGCAGCAAATAATACATCCATTATCTGGCCTGAAATAGCCATTACCTTGCTTGCTGCTTGATAAGCCTGCTCAAAACGGGTAAATTACTGGCTTCTTCATCCAAATTAACTCCACTTTTACTTTCACGAAACTCAACAGCCTGCTGATGTAATATATCGGCAGCTTCACTACGAAGTTTAGCTTGATAGGTTTTTCCACCCACTTCGGCAATTAAATCAGAATACCTATCAAATAAACTCTCTGTACCGTTTTCAAAGATCTTATCTTGTTGCAGAGAGGCTAATTTCAAGCCATTATAATTATCGCCTATACCACCGCTATTATAAGATGCAGTATATGTATCCCCCGTCTTAGGGATACCAGATAACACAATCGAATATGAAGGGGTCAGCGCATCAGGAATCATTATTGTATTATCAACATTGGGAGTAAAAGTGAAGGGGCCTGTTGTTATCGTATCTGTGACGTTCACTAGGTTGTATTGAGTATCTGAAATAAATTCAATGCGGTATTCTTTATCTACTACAGTCGTATCAAAAATTTCTCCAAGAGCGATGTGTCCTGTTCCAGTATTGGCTAAGGAAGCCTGAGTACGAACAGGTGCGGCAAAGGCTATCTCACGTGCATCAAAAATATTTAATTTAAGATCTCGAGCGGCACCGCGAGTTGATGTCAACGTATAATGATCGTTATCAACTAAGTTGTTTATATCATCAACTGTAATAGTTAATCCATCGATCACCACTTGGGCAGCTGGTGGTGTAGGAGGTGTATCAGTCCAATTTAAGGTTGTCGATTGTCCGTCTGATTTACGTATAATTCTTATTTCATTGCTAGAAGTATCACTAACCAATAGTTCATAATCACTTAGCTGAAGTTGGCTAATATCAGAAATTTCGACTGATAAAACACCTGTCCCACTATTCGTTACACGCGGAGTCGAACGCTCTAATTGCAAACTCATTTGATTGTAATCAGTAAAAAATCTTTACCAATTTGGCTATTCATATCAAGACCTAGGCGATGTTGATTATTAAACGTTGCTGCAAGTCCAATAGCCATTTGTCCCAGCAATTGACTAGTTTCTGAAAGAACTCCCTGCTCAAAATCAAGAAACCCTCCCAACATACCGGAGTGTAAATTATGGCTAATATCTGTTTGACCTAAGCCATTTTTAATAAAAATTTTTGTTCCAAACTGATTGCTTGTGCCAAGATCAACCTCTAACTCACGTTGCTCAGAACCAATTACCAGCATTTCTCCACTACCAATTCCGACACTAATACTTGAATCTCCCTGCCCAATCACTGTGACATCGGTATACTGTGATAATTCGCGTAGTAATTCATCTCGCTTATCCATTAACTCCGGTGCATTTGGCATACTGCTAAGCTGGATATTTACTTGGGCAATATTGGCAGTAATTTGATTTATTTGCTCAACAGCTTGTCTAATTTGCGCTGTATTATTTTGTTGATACTCATCCAAACGAAGTTGCATCGTATTGAACTGATCCACTAACAGCTCACTTTGCTTCAATGCGACACCGCGTGATGCAAGACTATCTGGTGCATCATTTAGTTGACCGAGTGCACTAAAGAAATTTTGTAGCGCTGCTGAAATGCTGGTGCCCTCTTGAGAGAGAAGCCTGTCAATCTGTAACGCTTGTTGATAAAAGGTATCGTATTCTGTTTTGGTGGTCAGTGTATCCCGTACTTGCTGAGTAGCAAATTGATCATTATTGCGTTTAACATTGGAAACAGTAACTCCAGTGCCAATAAAAGAACCAGCATAACGTTGAGATGGTGTTGGCGTAAAATGAATAGTTTGCCTGGAATAGCCACTATTATTAGCATTTGCAATGTTATTACCTGTCACCTCAAGAGCGCGTTGGAACGCGTTGAGACTTGATGAAGCAATCCCTAAAATTCCTGCCATGCTTCTTACTCCTAAATGTTGAGGCGATGTTGAGATCTAACACCGCTTTGCGATGCTAAAAATTGAACACCAATTTACACAAAGCCTCCAAGTAACATTAATCTATTCCAGAGAAACCATTTCTTTCTAAAGCTTGCTGCAACTCATCACCATGGTAAATTGCTAATATTTTACTGGCATAACCGGGATCTGTTGCATAGCCAGCACGATGCAACTCATCAATATAACGCTCAGGATTATCAGTATTTGCCAATGCAGCCTCATAACGCTCACTTCCCTTAATCAGAGAAACATAATCATTAAAACTATGCTCAACTGATGGATACTTTCGAAAAGAAGCACTCACCTTAATAGGGGTATCGGCAATATACTCAGTAGTTTTAATTTTTACTGCCTCACTCTCTGTATTAGAGGCCGCTTTTATATTAAATACATTATTACTGCTACTGCCATCAGACCCTTTGGCGACGAATTGCCCCCATCCTGTTTCTAACGCGGCTTGCGCCATTAAGATTTTAGGATCAAGACCTAATAAGTTGGCCGCCTGTCTTGCATAAGGCCAGATTGATTTTACAAAATCATCAATATCTGCACTGCCAGCAATTGTTTTTGCCGGTGTCATGGATAAAGGAGCGACGCGGGAAGCCAACATGTCTTGTTCTACCACATTCGTTGTTTTGGTATTAGCAGTAGTCATATTGACTGATTGTCCTAATTGTTTAGCAAGCATGTTGGCCAAACCAAGGCCCTGGCCACTGGAAATATTATTCGCATATTGCCCATCAAGCATGTCTTGAAATATTTGCTCATTCTTACCCATAAATGGGCTTGTATCATCGAGGAAATGTTGCCCCATTCGCATCGCTTTTAACATTGATTGCAGAAAAATTGCCTCAAACTGTTTGGCTACCTCAGGTAATGCCTGTTTGGCATCTTTCTGTGCCTCTAGCTTTAAATTTTGCAAACCTTGAAAATCAGTTACGGCTATTCCTTCTATTGTCATCCCTATCCACCTATTAAATGATTATTATGGTTGCATTTAATGCCCCCACCTGTTTTAAAGCTTCCAGAATAGCAACTATATCAGCCGGCGTGGCTCCAACTGCATTAATCGCTTTAACAATATCTTTTAAAGAAGTGCCTGGTGCGAATAAAAAGGTACGATTACCTCGTTGTTCGACATTGATCTGGGTATCGGGAACAACGACTGTCCGCCCATTAGCAAAAGGATTAGGCTGACTTACGACTGGATTCTCGCTAATCGTAACTACTAAATTACCGTGAGATACTGCAGAAGGCTTAACATGAACATTTTGTCCAATCACAACCGTTCCTGTCCTCGGATTAATAATTACCCTCGCTTCAGCCTCACCTGGCGTAAATTCAATATTCTCTAATACAGAAACATAATCTACACGTTGCGACATCAATTTAGGCGCAGTCACTTCGACAGAAGTCGCATCTATTGCTTCTGCAGTTCCGGGCCCCATTAATTCATTGATTGCATCTCTCATTCGTTTTGCGGTGGTAAAATCAGGGCTGTGCAAATTATAAGTCAGCTTTCTTGAAAAATAGAAAGGATTAGGAATATCAACTTCCACTGTTGCCCCATCTGCAATACGTCCACCACTTGGTACGTTCACTGTAACACTCGAACCATCGTCACCTTGTACACCCAAAGCAACAACAGTGATATTACCTTGTGACATAGCATAAACACGCCCATCAGCTCCTTTTAGCGGCGTAAGTAATAAAGTTCCGCCACGAAGGCTTTTTGAATCCCCTATAGAGGATACATTGACATCCATGGTCTGCCCTCTTTTCATAAATGAACTCAGATTGGCAGTCACCATTACTGCGGCAATGTTTTTAGAATTAAGTTTGACTCCGGGAGGAATATTGATTCCCAATTGCATCAACATATTACCAAAAACTCTGTTCAGTAAATCGGGTACCTGAACGATCCCCGGTGCCATCCAATCCTACCACCAAACCATAACCAATAAGCTGGTTCGTACGAACCCCTGCTAAGGTCGCTAGATCTTTGATGCGCTCAGCACAAACCAAACCCGTGAAGGCATTGATAAGTAAAAAGGCAAAAATTACAGAGCTTTTACGCATTAGCTAGTCCCTTAAAAATTGACAACTTAGATCGGGAAGAGAGGTCCCCAAATAAATCGAGCAAACCAACCTTGTGCATTCGTATTATTGATTTGACCTACGCCGCCATAAGCTATTTTTGCATTTGCTATTCTATCTGACGTGATAGAATTATCTGGCCGGATATCTTGAGGCCTGATAATTCCTGACAACCTGACAAACTCACTGCCCTGGTTGATACGAATCCATTTTTCACCCTGCACGACCATATTTCCATTTGCCAGAACCTTAGCTACAGTGACTGAAATACTGCCTGCCAATTTATTATTCTGTACAGATTGCCCTTCACCCTCAAATTTACGATTAGCATCCAAATCGAAATCAAAATTGTAACCACCACCCAAATTCACAGGGCGCCCCATCACAGTCGCATTAACAATTTGTGTTTTATCATTTTTTCGCTGTCTGGTAATAGCACGCTTTTGAGCATCTGTTTTTTCCACCAGGATCACTGTAACAAGATCACCAGCATGTCTTGCCCGAGGCGTTTCAAAAAGTGGTAATACCGTTTCCGCATTATAAATAGCACCATTTGCATAACGTTTCTGTGTTGGATCAAGCATTGTCGGATAAGTAGGCGCATACTCAGGCTCAGTACCAGGATATGGCGGATTTAGTGCTTCACAACCTGTGAGCAAGTAAATAATTACTGAGCCTAATAGATACCGAGAAATAGTCATTGCCACTACCTAATTACAACGTTTGTGTTAAATACTGCAACATGTTATCTACAGTCTGAATTCCTTTCGCAGTTATTTCATAACTGCGCTGAGCCTGGATCATATTCACCAGCTCTTCCACAACGTTGACATTAGATGCTTCCAAAGAACCCTGTAAAAGAGTCCCCAAACCCGAGTTGCTTGGGTTATCAGTTTGCGCTGGCCCACTGGCTACTGTCTCAACAAACAAATTCTGCCCTAGCGGTTGCAAACCAGCAGGGTTCACAAAGTCAGTCAATTGAATAATACCGAGCTGAGTAGGTACGTTATTTCCCGCAACAAGTGCACTAACCGTGCCATCATTACCAATTGTTATACTTAATGTTTGCTGAGGGATAACCATTGGGGGTTGCAACACATACCCATTAGCCGTAACAAGCTGGCCTTGAGAATCAGCCTGGAAAGTTCCATCTCGCGTATAGGTTTCTGTGCCATCAGGTAATAATACTTTAAAAAATCCTCTTCCCTGAATAGCAATATCGAGGGGGTTTTGTGTATTCTGGATACTTCCCTGATTAAATATTTTTTGTGTGGCAACCATGTGCACACCAGTCCCCATGTTGATACCAGTTGGTATTTCTGTACTTTGACTGGATTGGGCACCTGCTTGACGTAGATTTTGATAAATCAAATCTTCGAATACAGCCCTTCCTTTTTAAAGCCTGTTGTGTTGACGTTAGCTAAATTGTTCGCAATATTCGCAATGTTTTTATCTTGTGCATCAAGACCGGTTTTACTAACCCATAATGCTGGTTCCATAGCAGCCGTTCCTTGTTTTTATTATTATTTTTATTATAAAATTCACAGCTGCAATAGTTGTGCCAATTTCTGTGAATTTTCGTCGACGGTTTGCATAACTTTCATTTGTGCTTCAAATTCTTTTCCTGTATTAATTAATTCAACCATGTTTGCAATAGGGTTCACGTTAGAACCTTCTAAAGCACCTTTCACCAAAACCACCGAAGCATCTGCAGGTGCTACCCCACCACCTTTTAGCTTCATTAAGCCCTCATTATTTTTAAACAGATTTTTGTTCGATAATTTAACCAGTTTAACGCGATCTAATACTGCCAGTTCATCTGGCTCTGCCCCAAGCGGTACGATCGATATCGTACCATCACTACCAATTTCAATTCGCTGGGCGGGAGGAATGGAAATTGGCCCACCATCACCTAGGACAGGTCTCTTCGCTGCCGTCATTAACATTCCATTTTCGTCGACATGAAAATCACCTGCCCGTGTGTAAGCTTCTTTACCTTGCGCATCTTGTACTGCAAACCAACCTTCACCCTGAACAGCAACATCTAAATCTCGCCCTGTAGTCATTAAAGGACCATCAGTAAAATCTACACCATGCTCTTGTTCCACAGCCAACGCTTCAGCAGTTTCTACAGAGCCAGTAAGATATTTAGATTGTGCCTGAAATAACTCGCTTTTAAATCCTATTGTACCGCCATTAGCCAAATTATTTGCACTAATTGCCTGACGATTAAAATCAGTTTGTGAGCCATTCATAGCATTATAAAGAATAGGTTCCATATTTAATGATCCCTCTTTTATTATTCGAGCTCGCCTTTAACAAAAATTAATAGAGAGCTTGAGTTTAACGGATATTAATAATCGTTTGCGTTACCGCATCCGCTGTTCGTATAGTCTGCGCATTGGCCTGAAAATTACGCTGAGCACCAATTAACTTTACTAACTCACCGGTGAGATCAACGTTTGAATCTTCAAGAGCACCGGATTGGATCAAACCAAGGCTACCAGTACCAGGTTTACCAACTAACGCCTGTCCTGAAGCCGAAGTTTCTGCCCAACTGGTATTTCCTAAAGATTGCAAGCCATCAGGATTAGCAAAATTGGCTAACTGAACTTGACCCATAATTCGCGATTGACCATTCGTATAACGTCCAAATAAAAAACCTTCTTCATCGATATCCAAACCATCCAGACGGCCTGTGGTAAAACCATTTTGAACGTTTGATTGCACAGCAAAAGGACTACCAAATTGCGTACTATTGGTGAGATCCACGTTAAAAGCTAAAGGATTTGCTCCATTCGTTAAAACCATCGATAAAGGGATCTGATTATTAGCCAAAGGAGTATTTGTTAGATCCGCCGCGCTGGCAAAAGAACCATCACTATTAAAATTAATACGATATAAATTATCAGTGTTGTTCACAGCACCTAAAGGAGGCAGATCCTGATTATCCAATTGGAACGCTACATACCATTGATTAGTAGACCCTGGAGGTGTAGAAGCATTCGGATCCCCTAGAACAGCGCTCGAATCAGCATGGATAAAATACATGGATAAAACATGTGAATTCCCTAAGCTGTCATATATTGTCGACGAAGTAACATTATTGTAAGTATCGCTTGCTGGAGAAACACCACCAGCCCAATTGACGGTTGGTGCTGTACTATTCGAATATAAATTTAAGCCACTAGTCAGGAGCGTTGTAGCACTTGGGTTAATATTAGCTGTATTAATTTGCAGATCACCTGCCAAACTACTTAACGCACCATTTTGATCGGCAATTAGTCCTGTCAAACGTTGATTGGAGCTATTGACAATATAACCATCATTACTGACTCCAAAAGCCCCTGCTCTGGTATAAACTTTGGAGCCTTGATCATCCAAAACAAAGAAGCCAGAACCACTGACGGCCAGATCTAGACTGTTGTTGGTAAAAGAAAAACTTCCCTGTCCAAACGTTTGCTGTACTCGCGATAGACGCACACCACTTCCAATCGCATTCGAGCCGCCCCCATAAGAACCAGTAGCATACACATCAGCAAATTCAGCCCGCGAGCTCTTAAAACCCGTCGTTGCTGAGTTTGCAATATTATTACCAATCACATCTAAATCAGAAGATGCTGCCTGAATTCCGCTCAGTGCTGTTCCAAATACCATGATTGTCTCCTTGTCCGTTTGCTTCTGGTTATCAGATTAAAACTCCATTTGATAACCTTTTCGAAGCTTGCAACTTATTCACTTGAATACGCTGCAAATTTCCGTTTATCCGGTAATTTGTTTTACATCATTTAGAGATACCGCCCCGACACCGGCAACATTCAATTTCACGCCCTCACCATTTTGACCCAAACTTACACTGTCTACATTAGCCGCGGTCATAGTTCTTAAGGCAACTTCCTTGCCAGAATAAATGCCATTTACTTTAATTGCATATTTTCCGGCAGATACACGCTCCCCTTTTTGATTAAATCCGTCCCAACTGAACTCAAACAGTCCCGCACTACGCTGTCCTAAAGGAATTTTTCTAATTAACTCACCTGATTCAGCATAAATAGAAGCTGTCAAATCACTCACTCCGGCAGGAATATCAACCGCTGCTTTCGCATCACCTTCTTGTCCAATACTTAAGGCAGTACTATTCACTAAAACTTTCCGGCCAACTAATGCTGACGCTTGTAATGCCTGATTTGACTGCAAAGAGGTAGCAAGTTGTTCAATCGATTCTTGCATTTTAGTAATACCATCGTTCGTACTAAACTGTGCCAATTGAGCAAGGAAATCACCATTAGTGCTAGGTTCCAAAGGATCTTGATGTTGCACCTGTGCGACCATCAATCTTAAGAAATCCTGTTGGCCCAAACTCTTACTTTGCGTAGTTCCTGCTTGTGACAATTGATTGACACCTATATTTGTTCCATTCACCGAATTCATAGTCATGATTTATCCCTTACTGTCCTAACTGCAGAGTGCGTTGTATAAGTTGTTTGGTGGTATTAAGCATTTCAAGATCCATTTGATAGGCTCTCGATGCAGAAATAATATTCGCCATTTCTTCCACATAATTAATATTAGGTGAATAAACAAACCCATCTTGATCAGCCATTGGATGATTTGGTTGATATTGTTTGACAGGCTCCGCCTGACTTTCATAAATTTGCGGAACTGCAACACCTGCCCGAACCTGATTATTCATCCATTGCTGACTGTCTTCTTGTATTTCTTGAAACACCGGATATTGTGCCCGGTAAGTGTCCCCCGGACTCCCAGTAACAACATTGGCGTTACTCATATTACTGGCGCTACTTGCCAGACGTGTAGTTTCAGCAACCAACGCTGAACCAGCAATATCAAAAACGGTATTCAATGGCATGATTATTCCCCTCTCAACGCTGTCATCATTGACTTAATCTTGTTATCCAGGAAGGTTAAACTTGCTTGGTAAGATATCGCATTACGAGCAAACTCGGTCGTTTCCTGATCTTTATCAACCGTGTTACCGTCCAATGATACATGACTCGGTGTACGATATTTAAGTTGACCTGCAAAAGTTGTCTGTCCATCGATATGGTTGGGATTGTCCACAACCATTTGCTGTGCGGAAGCTGACATGGACTGAGCTAAGACGTCATTAAAATCAATATCTCTAGCCTTATAATTTGGTGTACTCACGTTTGCCAAATTATGGGCGAGTTGTGATGAACGCTGATCACGAAGCACTAATGCTTTTGCATGTATACCGAGATAACTATCCAGATCAAATGCCATTCCTTACTCCTATAACCGTGTCAATAGCTGCCAAGCAAATGCTGTGCCAATTCATTCTTTTTCTTCCCCAACTCTCACACCATGGTAAATTTTCATGAAATTTTGTCACAATGATTGTCATCAATATGATTTAAGAGTAAGTTGCTTATGTTGTTAGCCTAACGAATACACTTACAACTAAATTATTGTCATTTATCCATGATTTTATGGGTAATAACTCAATGAATAGGGAAACTCTTGATAATCGTGCCAGGAATGCCTGATTGAATCAGAGGTAATCAAATGAGAGATAAGTCTGTAGAACCCCCAGAAAATGCTATTGAATTAGTTAAATCTTATCTTTTGCAATTGCAAAATAGTATCTGTGACTCCTTAACCAAACTTGACGATCAAGGAAAATTTCATGAAGATGCTTGGACGAGACCGCAAGGTGGCGGTGGTTTAACACGTGTCCTTAATGAGGGAAAAGTATTTGCCAAAGCTGGTGTCAATTTTTCCCACGTCGCTGGCGAACAACTTCCTCCTTCTGCTAGCAGCCACCGCCCAGAACTTGCAGGCTGCCGTTTCAGCGCTCTTGGGATATCACTTGTTATTCATCCTGATAACCCCTATGTGCCAACTTCACATGCTAACGTGCGCTTTTTTGTTGCTGAAAAAGAAAATACCCCCCCTGTTTGGTGGTTTGGTGGGGGCTTCGATCTCACACCCTATTATGGTTTTCATGAGGATTGCCAACATTGGCACCGAACAGCCCTTGCTGCCTGTCAACCATTTGGCAGTGATCTTTATCAGCGCTTCAAATCATGGTGCGATCACTATTTCTATCTTAAACATCGTCAAGAAGCGCGTGGTATTGGAGGGTTATTTTTTGATGATTTCAATGAAGGTGGTTTTTCTCATAGTTTTGGCTTAATGCAAAGTGTAGGTGATCATTTTATTAAAGCGTACGAACCAATCGTTAAGAGGCGTATGAATCTACCTTACGGCCCACGAGAAAAAAATTTCCAACTCTATAGGCGCGGACGCTATGTTGAGTTTAATCTAATCTACGATCGTGGGACTTTGTTTGGCCTGCAGTCAGGTGGGCGAACTGAATCCATTTTTAATGTCACTTCCTCCAGAGGTGCACTGGAAATATGACTGGCATCCTCAAGAAAATACGGCAGAAGCCAAACTTTACAGTGATTTTCTACCTGCACAAGACTGGCTGGAAAATTAGAACAAACCGATAATTGGAACTGGATAGTTAACCTTCAACTATACTATTACTTGGGATGAGGGTTAACTGCCTACTCCAGCAGAGCATTCACTTCAGATAAGTTTATTGAGTAATTTTTTTGCGATAAAAACTGCTCATTAACAAAAACACGCCAATCAATAGAACATTGCTCACCTTCCAAGTCAATGACAAAATAACTATTCAAGGCATCTCTACTTCGTGTGCACAATAAAGTTCCGGCATGCAAGAGCAAGCAGGGTTTCATGTTATTTTTCTTATTAAACTCACATGAGCATAATGGAGATGTCC